>NZ_BAAHCA010000602.1:0-3049 GCF_054776295.1 Streptomyces sparsus | reverse complement strand
CTCCACCACGACGTCCAGCGGCCGTCCGGCGCCGGCCGCCCGCAGCGCCGCGTCCATCAGCCGCACCCCGCGCACCGAGTCCACGTAGACCACGCAGCGGAAGTCCGGGTCGGTGTCCAGCTCGCCGGCCAGCCAGCGCAGCGCCGCCGCGTCCACCAGCTCGTTGGCGAGGAACACCCGCCGCACCCCGAAGGCCCGGTAGACGCGCAGTTGGGCGGGGGTCGCCGCGGTGATGCCCCAGGCGCCCGCGGCCAGCTGCCGGTAGAGCAACTGCGGGGCCATGGACGTCTTGCCGTGCGGCGCGAAGGCCAGCCCGTGCCGCTCGGCGAAGCCCTTCAGCGCGGCCAGGTTGTGCTCCAGCGCCTCGGACGACAGGGCGAGAACGGGCGTGACGAATCCGCCGGTGAACAGGTTGCGGCGCTCGGCGGCGAGCGCGCCGGTGGTCAGCCCGGCCGCGTCCGGCGGCAACCCCTTGAAGCGGTGGTCGACTACCTCGTCGCTGAGCATGCGGCGGTGTGCTCCGTCCGTCCTCGGCGCCGGCGAACGGCGCGGTGCTGCGGATGATGCCGGCGGGGCCGCCACGAGGACGACCGGCCGGCGGGTGCGGAAGCGGGACGGGCCCGCCCGCACGACACCGTACTCGTTGCGCAGTCTGCAATGGTCATTGCGTATACCGACGCCAGCTGTCTAGCATCCCGCCGAGTGCCCGGTCAATGAATCAGGAGCGCATGCCATCGTGACCGACCATCACCTCGGTGCCCCCGCCGCCGACACCCGGCAGCCCGAAGGCCGCAACGCCGAGGTGGACGTGGTGTGCCTCGGCGAGTCCATGGTCGCGTTCCGCCCCTCCCGGCCGAGTCGGCTCGCCGACGCCGCCACTTTCGACCGCGGCATCGGCGGCGCCGAGTCCAACGTCGCCTGCTGCCTCGCCCGCGCCGGCCACTCCACCCGCTGGATCAGCCGCGTGGGCGACGACGCCTTCGGCGACCACCTGGTGCGCGCCATCGCCGGCTGCGGCGTCGACACCTCACACGTCGGACGCGACCCGTGGCGGCCCACCGGCGTCTACTTCCGCACCCACGGCGAACGCGGCGCGGACCTCGAGGTCGCCTACTACCGGTCCGGCTCCGCCGCGTCCGCGATGTGCCCGGACACCGTCGACCGCAAGGCCGCCGACAGCGGACGCGTCCTGCACCTCAGCGGCATCACCGCCGCGCTCTCCGACGGCTGCCTGGCACTGCTGCACGACCTCACGTCCAGCCGCCCCGACCGGCCACTGATCTCCTTCGACGTCAACCACCGGCCCGCCCTGTGGAGCGGACGCGCCGCCCAGGCCAGGACCACCCTGCTCGGCCTGGCCCGCGCGGCAGACGTGGTGTTCGTCGGCGAGGACGAGGCCACCGACATCTGGGGCATCACCGGCGGACCGGCCGCCGTCCGCGCCGCCCTCCCGGAACCACCCGTGGTGGTCGTCAAACAGGGCGTCCGCGGCGCCACCGCCTTCGCCGGCCGGACCACCGTGCCCGTGCCCGCCCCGATCGTGGACGTCGTCGCACCCGTCGGCGCCGGTGACGCCTTCGGCGGCGGCTTCCTCTCCGCGACCCTCCGCGACCTGCCGCTGCGCACCCGGCTCCGCCACGGCCACCTCGCCGCCGCCGCCACGCTCACCGACCCCGGCGACCTCGCGGCGCCGCCCGACCGCGAGCAGGCGGACCGGCTGGCCGCGCTCGACGACGACGCGTGGGGCAGACTGCGTCTCGGTCCCCGCTGGACCACCGAGGAGGCGACCGAATGAGCCAGACCGTCGACCGGGCACTGAGCATCCTGCCGCTGCTCGCCGAGGGACCCGCCAACCTGGAGCAGGTCTCCCAGCGCCTGGGCGTGCACAAGTCCACCGCGCTGCGACTGCTGCGCACCCTCAACGAGCACGGCATCGTCTACCGGCAGGCCGACCAGCGCTACCGCCTCGGCGCCCGGCTGTTCGCGCTCGCCCAGCAGGCCGTCGAGAACCTCGACGTCCGCGAGGTCGCCCACCCGCACCTCGTCGAACTCAACCGGCGGTGCGGCCACACCGTGCACCTCGCCGTCCTCCAGGACAACGAGGTCACCTACATCGACAAGGTGGAGAGCCGCTACCCGGTCCGCATGTACTCCCGCATCGGCAAGCCCGTCGCCATCACGGTCGCGGCCGTCGCCAAGCTGCTGCTCGCCGACCTGCCCGCCGCCGAGCGCCGCGCCATCGCCGAACGGCTCGACTACCCGCGCTACACCTCGCGCTCCACGCCGAACGCCGCGGCCTTCCTCGCCGAACTGGCCACCGTGCGCGAGCAGGGCTGGGCCACCGACCTGGGCGGCCACGAGGAGTCCATCAACTGCGTCGCCGCCCCCGTCCGCGGCCCGGACGGGCGGGTCGTCGCCGCGACGTCGATCTCCGCGCCCAACGTGGTCGTCACCCGTGACGAACTGCTCGAACTGCTCCCGCTGGTGCGGCGGACCGCCGACGCCATCAGTGCGGAGTACTCCGGAAAAACCCCCGGCCCGCAGGCCTGACCCGAGGAACGCCGATGACCGAGAAGCTGACCAAGACCGCCCTCACCCCGGCCACCCACACCACCCCGCCCGCGCGGTTCTCGCACGGCGTCAAGAAGGGCAACCTGCTCCAGGTGGCCGGCCAGGTCGGCTTCCTGCCCGCGGTCGAGGGCACACCGCCCACGCCCGCCGGGCCGACCCTGCGCGAGCAGACCCTCCAGACCCTCGACAACGTGCGGGCGATCCTCGAGGAGGGCGGCGCGACCTGGGACGACGTGCTCATGATCCGCGTCTACCTCACCGACACCGCGCACTTCGCCGAGTTCAACGAGCTGTACAACGACTACTTCGCCGAGCTGACCGAGGTCCCGTCGGCACGCACCACCGTCTACGTCGGCCTGCCCGCCGGCCTGCTGGTCGAGATCGACGCCCTGGCCGTACTGGGCTGACCCCCCGCCCCTGGCCGTACCGGCCGACGACCGCCCCAGCCGGGCCACGGTGCCGCGCTGCGCCGTGGCCC
>NZ_BAAHCA010000601.1:0-3053 GCF_054776295.1 Streptomyces sparsus | reverse complement strand
CCCGGCACCGTCTACGGCGCCGCCGGCACCCTCGCCGGGCAGCGGCTGCTCGCGGTCACCTTCAACGACCTCACCGGCAACGGCGACTCGGGCCGCGCCGCCGAACTCGAGCGGGCCAGAGCAGTCGCCGACAACCCGCGGCTGCACCACGTCGTCGTGGCGGCGGGCGAGGACGCCCTGCCCTACGGCGACCTCGACGACGACACCCTCACCGACGAGCCCGGGCCCTCCCTCGTCCTCGCCGAACGCCACCGCAGACGGCTCGCCGCGGGCAGCGCCGACCACTTCATCGGCTACGGCGCCCGCCAGGTCCTCGATGCCCACCCGGCCCGGCTCGCCGACCTGCTGATGGACCGCCGCCGACGCCAACTCCTGAGACCCGCAGCCGCGCTCGCGGTCGCCGAAGGCCCCCGACGCGGTTCCGTCCTCGTGCCGCTCACCGTCTACCGGGCCGCCCGCCGGCTGGCCCGCACCTCCCAGCGGGAGGGCGTCGTCGACACCGCACGCCGCCTGCGCGACCGCGCCTTCGACACCGACGGCCTCGCCGAGGGTGCACTCGACGCCTCCCTCGCCGCCCTCACCTGGTGCCGTCCGGGCCCCGCCGCGCGCTGGCTCACCGGGGAGGCACTCGCCGAAGTATCGGTTCGGCTGGAGACCGCGGCCATGCGCTCCGGATCCGGCTTCGGCCCCCGCCCGGGCGTGCAGCGAGCCCGCGCGGCCCTCGCCCGCCAGGCCGCCGACTACCGGGTCCTCGAGCAGGCCGCCGAGATCCGCAACCAGCGACTGCACGCGCCGTTCTTCGACAACCAGGTGGTGCGGGCCGCTCTGGAACTGCCCGAAGCCCTCCGGGTACGTCCCGGCGCCCGGGCCTCGGTGCTGCGGACCGTACTGGCCGGAGCGGGCATCCACGAACTGCCGCCCGGCTGGGGCGCCACCTCGCACGTCGCCAACCTCGCCGCCACCCGCGCCGGCCTGCGCACCTCGGTCGGTGAACTCCTGGACCTCTTCGACGCGCCACTGCTGGCCGACGCCGGCCTGGTGGAGGCCCGCGTGGTCCGCAAGGCTCTGCGGTCCGCGGCCCAGGGCGAAGCGCTTCCGCTGGACGGCATCGCCGAACTCGTCTCCACCGAACTGTGGTTGCGCCGCCTGCTGCAACGCCGCGGTACCTGCTGGACGGGCACGGCAGCCCCCCGCCAGCGCGCCGTGGCCGCCGGCGTACCTCCCCGCCCCGCCATCTGACCGGCCCTTCTGGAGCCCGGGAGACGCCCCGCGCGGCCATCGGCCTGCGGCCGGGAAAGCCGGAAGCGGGTAGAAACGCATTGCCGTGCCGGCGCCCCGGTCGGCATGCTCACAGGCGTGGCCACCGCACACGAACCCACCGGACCCGGCGAACCCTCCGAAGCCGGCGAACCCTCCGAAGCCGGCGAACCCTCCGAAGCCGGCGAACCCTTCGAACCCAGCGTCGTCGTACCGCTCCGTGTACGCGACCTCCTGCTCCGAGACCTGCCCGCGTGCACCTGGGCCGGCTCGGCCGTCCACCTGCGCCACGTGGAGCGGGAGTTGGCACGCGCCGCGGCCGGCGAAGTGGACTACCTGGCCGTCTGCACCCCGGTCGACCTGCCGGTGGCGATCGGCGGCATCGACTACCAGGTCTCCGAGGGGGCCGGGACCCTGTGGCAGTTCGCTGTGCTGCCCGCCCTTCGTTCCCGCGGTCTGGGCACGCTGCTGGTCCGAGCCGCCGAACAGCGGATCCGGAACCGCGGGCTGCGCGGTGCCGAACTGGCTGTGGAGGGGGACAACCCGCGGGCTCGTGCCCTGTACGAGCGCCTGGGCTACGCGGCGTACGGCCATGAGCCCGCCGCCTGGGACGAGGAAGGATCTGACGGGTCGGTCCGTCGCCACGAGGCGATGTGCGTGCTCATGCGCCGGGAACTGTGAACCCCGGCCCGAGGGCAGGCGCCGGGGCACCACGGCCGCGTCCGCCGCGTGCAGGCCCACGCACACGCCAACGCGCCACACACGCGAACGCGCCACACGCGACCCCGCCACACACGCGAACGCGCCACACACGCGACCCCGCCACACACGCGAACGCGCCACACGCGACCCGCTGTGTGCGGGTGAGGACGGTGCTGGTCCCGACGGGCCGCCCTCCGGCCCGAGACGTTGCGGCGGCTTGGCGTTGCGGGGGCGGGCGTTGGCAGGGCTGGCGGTGCGGGGGTTGGCGTTGGCGGGGTGGGCGGTGGGTCAGCGGCAGCTGATGACGGACTCGGCCCAGTCGGCCAGCCCGGCCGAACCGAGCGGCGACTCCGGCTGCACGACCAGGCGCATCGAGCGCATGCCCACCAGCGACACGTTCACCGGCACGGCCTGATCACCGCCGCGCACCACCTCTGACTGCCACAGCAGGTTGCCGTCGCCGTGGACGGCGAACCGCACCGCGCCCAGTCCCATGGTGAGGTCGTCGACCCCGGCCACCGCCTGGTAGGAGGTGCACTCCCGGTTGAGATCGATCGTCACCGACGAGGGGGCGTGCACCGTCACACCGTGGCCGTACTGGCGGCCTCCGATCCGCAGGCCGGAGCGCTGCCACAACCATGAGCTCTCCGCCGTCCGGACGGTCGGCTCGTCGGAGCGGCCCAGATAGTCCCAGTCCAGCCGGCTGACCTGGTAGCCGGCAGGCGCCGGGGGAGCAGGAGGCGACGAAGTCGGAGTCGGTGTCGGCGTCGGTGTGGGAGCCGTTGCGGGGGCCGGTGGAGTGGGAGACGACGTCGGTGTCGGAGACGGCCCCGCGGCGGGCCGCTGCTCCACCGGCGCCGGTTCTGCCGACTGCGGCTCCGGCTCGGGCTCCTCCGGGCCGGGGGCCGGTACGGGCGGCTGCGGCACCTCCACCGGAGGTTCGTCCGGTGACGGCTCGACCGGCACTGTGGACGGCTTGGCCTGCGGAGGCGGCGGATCGTCCTGCTGCGGATTGCCCGCGAGCGCCAGGACAAGCGCCACCGCGGCGGCGGCAGCCGTGACCGCGCTCGCAGCGATACCCGCCTTGGCCGGCG
>NZ_BAAHCA010000600.1:0-3062 GCF_054776295.1 Streptomyces sparsus | reverse complement strand
CGGGCGCCGTCTCACTCGCGCCGACCGCGGCCGTCGGTACCGTCTGGGGGGCGCCCAGCGCCGACAGCACGGCCGCCGACGGCGGCACCAGCGCGATGCCCACCAGCAGCCCCTCGGCGGGTATCAGCCCGCCCTCGTGCCGGTGGCAGGTGGGGCACTCGCGGGTGTGCCGTGCCAGGCGCTTGCGCCACAGCGCGGACGGCGACCCGTCCCAGGCCGCCAGTTCCCGCTGCAGGTCCGGGCAGCGCGGCACGGCCGTCAGCGCCCGCACCACCGCACGGGACGTCTCCAGCCGTGCCTTCATACGCTGGACGCGCACCGCGGTGTGCTGCGGGGAGAGCTCGACGGCGCGGGCGACCTCCTCACGGGTCAGCTCACCGGCCGCCTCAAGCCACCACAGCGACAGCAGCGCACGGTCCTCCGACTCCAGCCAGCGGGTGGCCTCCGCGACCTCCCGCCGCTGGCCGCTCAACCCGAGGCGCACGATGGTGAGGTCCACGAAGTCGGCGCCCGGGTCCGCCACGTCGTGCGCGTCATGCAGGCCCGCCTGAGGCTGCGCCCCCTGCGTCTGCCAGTGCCGGCGTATCTGGTTCATCGTGATGGCGACGAGCCATGAGCGGAAGCTGTCCGGGGCGCGGAGCGAGCCCAGCCCGCCGAGCGCGCGCAGCATCGTCTCCTGCACCACGTCGTCGACGTCGGCGTGCCCGTGCAGGGCTCTGCCGACGACGTTGTAGACCAGCGGCAGGTACGCGGCGACCAACTCGTCCCGCGCCCGCTGATCCCCCGCCTGCGCCGCCGCGATCGTCGAGGCCTCACGTTCCCTGTTCACGCCAGTCCACTTCCTTCTCCGGTTCACCGCTCACTGCTCCGACACCAGGGAGACCACCGAGCCCGGGCCGGGATAACGGAAATCCTGGACCCAGCCGGCGCCCCCGGCAACGAAAGATGCACCGAACGTCGTGTGGCGGTTGTCTCCTTCCGGGACGGGAGTGCCATCTCGCGGGCGTCGACGCGACGGGCCGGCCGCGCCGGACCGGCCGTTCGGGCGGCCCCTCAAGCAGGGCAGCCCCCTCGCGGTACCTGCGTGAGGAGCTGCTGACCTGCTCTTATTGTCAGCCGGGTACTGGGTCGGTACCGTGGAGTCATGCCAGCGCTCAATGTGGAATTCAGCAACGACGAGCTCGAGGAGCTCCGGGCGATCGCCCAGGAGCGGGGCGTCACCCTGAAGGCCCTCGTCCGGGAGGCGACGACCGTCGACATCGCGCGCCACCGAGCGCTGAAGGAGGGCGCGGAGGTCTTCCGCCGCTTCTTCCGGGAGCACGCCGAGGAGTTCGCCCGGGCGTTCCCCGACGACGAGCCGCATACCCGCGCCGTCGCCTGATGGCTCCTGACCTCTTCATCGACGTTCCGTGGCTGCTCCAGCGGCACGAGGAGGTCCTGCCCGAGCAGCCGGCCGTCTCCGACTTCTCCGCGCTGGTCGCGGCCGTCGCCCGCCACCGCGTCGACCCGCCGAGGTTGGGCACCGACTCGGATCCGGCCTGGCGGGCCGCCGCTCTGCTGCACACCCTCGCCCTGCTGAAGCCGCTGCCGGCCGGCAACATCCGCTTCGCCTGCGCCGCCGCGGTGGCCTACATGCACCTCAGCGGCGAAGGCATCGACCCGCCCTACGGCGCGCTGGTGGATCTCGCCCGGGAGGTACTGGGCGGGGAGGCGGGCATCTACGAGGCCGCGGACCGCATCAGGTCCTGGCGCGTCTGAACGGGCCGGACGGCTGCTCCGACTCCGCCGGTCCCATTCCGTCGGCTCCCCCGCCGGTTCCGCGCGGCCAGTGGCGCCGGTGTGCGGAGGGCCTGCCCGGGCTGGGCCCGGCTCGACGGTCGAGGTGCCCGAGCGGGCGCCTCGACCGGTTCGGCGGCCGGCGGGGAGACTGGCGAACTTACCGATGTGCGGTCGGTGGCGTGGCCCGACTGTGGAGGCCATCAGCCAACACGGCGGTCTCCACCCGGTGCGTCCCCACGGTTTCAGGTCAACTCCCGTGCCCGGCGTGGTGCCGTCAGGACCGAGAGGACCCCCCAACGTGCAGCAGCACCTTCTCTCCGGCGATCCCGCCGCCCCGTCCCACCACCGGGCGACGAAGCACCACTTCCGCACCCGCCGGTTCGGACTGGCCGCCGCCGCGGCGGCCGTCGGCCTCTTCGCCGGGCTGCTTCCCAGCGCTCACGCAGCCGACAACCCGTACGAGCGGGGCCCGGCGCCGACCGTCTCCAGCATCGAAGCGCCCCGCGGCCCGTACTCCGTCTCGGACACCTCCGTCTCCTCGTGGCAGGTGAGCGGCTTCGGCGGCGGCACCATCTACTACCCGACGTCCACCGCGGACGGCACCTTCGGCGCGGTGGCCGTCGCCCCCGGCTACACCGCCTCCCAGTCGACCATGGCCTGGCTCGGCCCCCGACTGGCCTCACAGGGCTTCGTCATCTTCACCATCGACACCAACAGCACGCTCGACCAGCCGTCCAGCCGTGGACGCCAGCTCCTCGCCGCGCTGGACTACCTGACGGAAAGCAGCTCGGTCCGCGGCCGGATCGACTCCAACCGGCTTGGCGTGATGGGGCACTCCATGGGCGGCGGCGGCTCACTGGAGGCGGCCAAGAGCCGCACCTCGCTGAAGGCGGCCATCCCGCTGACCCCCTGGAACACCGACAAGACCTGGCCGGAGCTGCGCACCCCGACCCTGATCGTCGGAGCGGAGCGGGACTCGATCGCCTCCGTCTCCTCGCACGCCGAGCCGTTCTACCGGTCGCTGCCGTCCTCGCTGGACCGGGCCTACCTGGAGCTCAACAACGCCAGCCACTTCGCGCCGAACAGCTCGAACACGACCATCGCGAAGTACAGCATCTCCTGGCTGAAGCGCTTCATCGACAACGACACCCGCTACGAGCAGTTCCTCTGCCCGCTGCCGCGGCCCAGCTCGACGATCGAGGAGTACCGGGGCAACTGCCCCCACAACTCCTGACCCCACCCGCTCCACCACCGGGCCCGGGGCGACGGCGGATTCCTCCGCC
>NZ_BAAHCA010000599.1:0-3064 GCF_054776295.1 Streptomyces sparsus | reverse complement strand
CTGCCTCGGCCGCGACCGGGCCCCCGACCGTGAACGGCAGCCGCACGAAGCCCTCGAAGGCGCCGTCCACGCCGAAACGGGGCCCGGACGGCACCCGCACGCCGAGCCGCTCCCCCACCTCCGCGATGCGGGACCCGGACAGGCCGCCGGTCCTGGCCCACATCGTCAGACCGCCGCGAGGCACGGTGAACTCCCAGTCGGGCAGCTCCCGGCGGACGGCGGCCACCAACGCGTCGCGGTTCTCGACCGCGCGCCGCCGTCGGACCTCCACCGCCTGGTCCCACCCGTCGGTGGTCATCAGCCAGGCCAGCGCGAGCTGTTCCAGGACGGGGCTGCCCAGATCCGCGTAGGCGCGGGCCGCCACCAGGGTCCTGATCACGTCGGGGGCCGCCCGCACCCAGCCGATGCGCAGCCCCGCCCAGACGGCCTTGCTCGCCGAACCGACCGTGATCACGACGGACCCGCCTGGGTCGAACGCGGCCACCGGCCGGGGCAGGCCCCCGCGTTCGGCCGGGTCCAGGACGAGCCCGGCCATCGTCTCGTCGACCACCAGTGAGGTGCCGGCCGCACGGGCCGCGGCCACCAGCTCACGCCGCTGGTCCTCCGGCACCAGCGCGCCGGTCGGATTGTGGAAGTCGGCAACCACGTAACCCAGGCGGGGGGCGGCGGCCCGCAGCGTCTGCCGCCACGCGGGCAGATCCCACCCGGCGAGGTCCTCGGCCATGGCGACGGGCACCAGGCGAGCACCGGCGTCGCGCATCAACTGGAGCACGTTGGCGTAGGAGGGGTGCTCCACGGCGACGCGTTCACCGCTCGGCGCGAGCAGCCGGCAGATGGCGGCGACCGCGCCCATCGCGCCGGTGGTGACCATGATCTGCTCCGGCATGGTGGGAACGCCCCGTGCGGTGTAGCTGTCCGCGAGGCCCTGCCGCAGGACGTGCAGGCCGGCCGGGTAGTCGCCGTGGGTGCGGGCGTACGGCGGCAGCTCGGCCAGCGCGCCCTGGAACGCCCGGCTGAGCCACGGCTCGTGGGCCGGCAGCGCCGCGCAGCCCAGGTCGATCATGGTGCCGACCGCCTCGGGGGGCAGCGGTTCCAGCCCGCGGGTCGGCAGCGGGTTCCCGGCCGGTACGGCGGTCCAACTGCCCGCGCCGCGGCGCGACTCCAGGAAGCCGTCGGCGCGCAGCGCCTCGTAGGCGGCGGCCACGGTGGTGCGGCTGACGGTGAGGGCCGCGGCGAGTTCACGTTCGGCGGGCAGCCGGGCGGCCACCGGCACCCGTCCCTCCAGCACCAGCAGCCGCACTCCGTCCGCGAGGGCCCGGTAGGCAGGGGTCCTGCGCTGGTCGTCCTCGCCGAGAACGCGTTGTGAGCCGAGCAGCCGGGCAAGCTGCGGGGCACCGACGGCTGAAGTCCACTGAGGCATTCCCGGTCCACCCTTCGCTGATTGGCCATGGAATTGGCCCTGTCACCCGTCCAGAGTGTCACGCGTGCGGCGCGCATGGCAGCACCGCGGGTCGAACCGCGAACGAGAGGGGCGGGGAACGTGTCGGGTGACGGAGGCAGCCGGGGGACGGCGCGTCGGTTGGTGCAGCTCTGCGCGGGGCTGGGGCTGTACGGGGCGAGCTGCGCGATGCTGGTGCGGGCCGAGCTGGGGCTGGGCCCGTGGGACGTCTTCCACCAGGGCGTCGCCCAGCACACCGGGCTGTCCATCGGCACGGTCTCGATCGCGGTCGGTGCGCTGGTACTGCTGATCTGGATCCCGCTGCGGCAGCGGCCGGGCCTGGGTACGGTGTCCAACGTGGTGCTGGTCGGCCTGTCGATGGACGCCACCCTGGCGCTGCTGCCGCAGCAGCACCTGCTCGCGGTCCGGGTGCCGCTGCTGGTGGCGGGCGTGTTGCTGAACGGCGTCGCGACGGGCATGTACATCGCCGCACGGTTCGGCTCAGGACCGCGCGACGGCCTGATGACCGGCCTGCACCGGGTGACGGGCCGCTCGCTGCGGCTGGTGCGCACCGGCATCGAACTCGTCGTACTGGCCTCCGGCTTCCTGCTCGGCGGGGCCGTCGGCGTCGGCACGGTGGCCTACGCGTTGGCGATCGGGCCGCTGGCGCAGCTCTTCCTGCGCTGGTTCACCGGCCGCGGGACGGAGGCGGACACCGTGGGGCGGGTGCCGGCGCCCCGGACCCGGCGGGTCATACTGCGGCGGTGACCGACGCCGCCCACCCGTTCCTCGACCATCCCGCGCCGCTCGCGTTCGCCCACCGGGGCGGCGCCGGCGACGGCTCCGGTGCCGACGTCCCGGAGAACACCGCCCGCGCCTTCCGCCGGGCGGTGGACCTCGGTTACCGCTACCTGGAGACCGATGTGCACGCCACCGCCGACGGGCGGCTGGTGGCCTTCCACGACGCCACGCTGGACCGGATGTCCGACGCCGGCGGCCGGGTGTCCGCGCTGCCGTGGGACGAGCTGCGCCGGGTACGGGTCGGCGGGGAGCCCGTACCGCTCTTCGAGGAGCTGCTGCGGGAGTTCCCCACCGCGCGCTGGAACATCGACGTGAAGGCCGACGCGGCGGTGCGTCCGCTGATGGCCGCGCTGGACGCGGCCGACGCCTGGGACCGGGTGTGCGTCGGTGCGTTCGACGAGCGCCGGGTGTCCCGGGCCCGGGTCGGCCCGGTCGGCGTTGGTGTGCGCGACGTGCAGGGCGACGCCGTTCCCGATCAGGGTGTGCACGACCTTGCCCTTGAAGGTGGAGGCCGCGACCGTCGTGGTCCCGCGCAGGTAGAGCGGGTGGTGGGTGAGCAGCAGCTGGGCGCCGAGGGCGACGGCCTCGTCGGCGACCTCCTGCACGGGGTCGACGGCGATCAGCACCCGGTCCACCTCGGCGTCCGGGTCACCGCAGACCGTGCCCACCGCGTCCCACTGCTCGGCCCGGTCCACGGGCCAGAGGGCGTCGAGCGCGGTGATGATGTCGGAGAGTGCGGGCACGGGGGAAAGGCTACCTGCCGTACGCGCCGCCGTGACCGGCCGCTCGGCCGGGCTCCGCGCCGCCGCTTCCGCCGCCGGCGCG
>NZ_BAAHCA010000598.1:0-3076 GCF_054776295.1 Streptomyces sparsus | reverse complement strand
GAGCCGCCGTAGGGCCCGCTGCCCGGCTCGGGGTGCTGCGGGTGGCCGCCGCGCACGTGCTGCGTGGTCCGGGGGTGCGGACGCGGAGCCTGGGGCGGGGTCAGCGGGAGCGGCGCGTCGGACCGCTCCCCCGAGGACTGTCGCGGTATGTCAGCGGTGTCGTCGGAGCCCGTCCGACGAGGGCGGCTGTGGCGTCCCACGCGTCGCTTCAACTCCTGACCGTGTCGGCTGCTGCGAGCAGGTCACGGAAGGCTCCCGCCACCGTCTCCGGATACTCCAGCATGGCGACGTGCCCGGCGTCGGGCAGGACCAGCAGCCGGGAGTTCCGGTACTTCCTGGTCGCCTTGCCCGCCATCCGCACCGACACCAGCCGGTCCCGGCCCCCGTAGACGAGCAGGGTGGGCGCGAGGACCCGCTCGGCCTGTCGCCACAGCGAATGCTGGCCGCCCAGCGTATAGGCATCCACCACGCCGCGCGCCGACCGGGACAGGACCTCCCAGAAATAGGGCAGCTCGAGCCGTCGCTCGTACTCCTTGACCGCTCTCTCGAAGCCGTCCGGCGAGGCCGCCTGCGGGTCGCCGTAGCACAGGCGCACCACCTCGCGGGTGCGGCGCTCGGCGGTCCAACCGCGGGTCGCCCGGGCGTACAGGCGGGCCGCGCCCGGCACCGCGAGCAGCGCGGTCGGCACCGCGCTGCGCTGCGGACGCAGCTCGGGCAGCGCCGGTGAGATCAGCGTCAGGGTGCGCACCAGGTCGGGCCGCACCGCGGCGACGCGGGTGGTGATGGCGCCGCCCAGCGAGTTGCCGAACAGGTGGACCGGCCCCCGCTCGGTGGAGTCGAGGTAGCGGATGACGGCCCGGGCGTGCCCGGTGACGGAGTAGTTGCCGTCCTGCGGAGGGTCCGAGTGCCCGAAGCCCGGCAGGTCGAGGGCCTCGCCGTCCACGTCGCCGGCGAGCTCCGCGAGCAGCGCCGACCAGTTCTGCGAGGACCCGCCGAGGCCGTGCACGTAGAGGGCGGGCGGCAGCTCCTCCCGGTTCTGGGGAGGGTCGGCCAGGGTGCGCACCGCGAGGGTCGAGCCGGACAGTGAGACGGTGCGCAGCGCCTCCCCGTCACCGGCGGCGACCTCCGTCAGCGGCTGCACGACTTGCGGGACGGCGGCCCGGGTACCCGACTGGTCAGTGGAAGCCATGCCGCAATGTTACGGGCCGATCACGCCGACCCGAGGTGTGTTCGCCGTCACAGAGCGGCGCCGGTGCACAGGAAAGCCCGGTGGGCCACACCGGAGAAACGCGAGAGAAGAGGGACCGTCATGACCGTTGACCCCACCGACCCGGACACCTTCGAGACCCCGGCCGACGACGGGACCCACCCGGCGGTGCCGGAGGCGGACGCCGCCGAGCAGCAGGCCGAGTTGCTGCCCACGGACGACGACGACGCGGGCACGGGCGCGAGCGGCGGTGCGAGCGGCGCCCCGATCGATCCGGCGGACGCCGTGAACGACGCAGACGCCGCGGAACAGGCCCGGATTGTGGAGATCGATGAGGACGATTACCGGTGAAAAGGGGCAGCGCGGTGTCCGAGGGATGAAAATCTCAGGCCACGGCGCGCACAGGTCGGTTACTCAAAAGTACGATGGCCAGCGCGGCGCACATCGCGCAAGCACGACCCTGGGAGGCGGCGTGACAGCCATCGAGCAGACCGAGGCACGCCCGCGAGGCACTCGCCTGCCGCGCCGGGCCCGACGCAACCAGTTGCTCGGAGCCGCGCAGGAGGTTTTTGTCGCGCAGGGCTACCACTCAGCGGCGATGGACGACATCGCCGAACGGGCGGGCGTCAGCAAGCCGGTGCTGTACCAGCACTTCCCCGGCAAGCTGGACCTGTACATGGCGTTGCTCGACCAGCACTGCGAGGCGCTGCTCCAGGCGGTGCGATCGGCGCTGGGCAACACCACGGACAACAAGCACCGGGTCGCCGCCACCATGGACGCCTACTTCGGCTTCGTGGAGAACGAGGGCGGGGCGTTCCGGCTCGTCTTCGAGTCGGACCTGACCAACGAGCCGGCGGTACGCGAACGGGTCGACAAGGTCAGCCTGGAGTGCGCCGAGGCGGTGTGCGAGGTCATCGCCGAGGACACAGACCTGCCGCGTGAGCAGTCGATGCTGCTGGCGGTCGGGTTGTGCGGGATGGCGCAGATCACGGCGCGCTACTGGCTGGGATCGGGCCAGCGCATCCCGCGGGACGCGGCGGCCCAGCTCATCGCGTCCCTGGCCTGGCGGGGCATCGCCGGGTTCCCGCTGCACGAGTGACCACGCGGGGCGGCCGGGCCCGGGGCGGTGTTCGCTCCCGGCGTGGCCGCACCCGCGTCGCGCGGGTCCTCCCGCGGGCTAATGTGTGCTGCGAACAGCGCGGTTGGCCGCGCACCCCCTGACCGTCGGAAGGACATTGCCGTGGAGGTCAAGATCGGCGTGCAGCACGCGCCCCGCGAGCTCACGCTGGAGAGCACGCAGTCTGCCGAGGAGATCGAGCGCACTGTGTCCGACGCGCTGACCGGTAAGTCGGGTCTGCTCACGCTCACGGACGAGAACGGCCGCAAGGTGCTGATTCCGGCGGACCGGCTGGCCTACGTGGACATCGGTGAGCCGTCGACGCGGAAGGTCGGCTTCGGCGTCGGCTGACCGCCCGCACACCGCCAGTCGGCTCCGGGAACGGCGGCCGGGAGATGAATCCTCCCGGTCGCCGTTTCGCGTGTCGGCCGCGCTGGGTAGTACGGGGAAGTCCGATATGCCCACCGGCCAGGAGGTGCCCGTGTTCGGGGAGGCACTCAGCTCCATGATCCTCGGTCTCGCCGTGGCGTGCGCGGCCCTGCACTGGCTGCCGCACCGCTTCGCCGGCCGGTCCTCGCTGGTGCTGGTGACGGGCACCCTCGCGGGAGTGCTGGGCGGTCTGGTCGCCCGTGCGGTGCTGGGGCCGGGTCACCTGCTCGTCGCCCTGGTGCTGGCGGCGACGGTCGCGGCCGCACTCATCTCGGTGCTGTCCGACGCCCGCCCCCCGATCGCCCACGCCGGGCGCTGAGCCC
>NZ_BAAHCA010000597.1:0-3086 GCF_054776295.1 Streptomyces sparsus | reverse complement strand
GTGCTGGGCCGAGCGGCGGCGGACCGGCCCGAGAACCGCACCAGCGTGCTCGCCGAAGCGCCACTGGCCTCGCCGGTGGCGGGCGGCGGGCAGGACGGCGGGCGGAGCCGGTTCGTCCGGCCGCGCCGGTCGGTGCTGGCCCTCATCGGCACGGTGCTGCTGGTGCTGGGGGTGGGCGCCGGTGTCTGGTACATCAACTCAGGTCAGTTCACCCGGACGCCCGGCGTGCTGCGCATGCCGCAGGCGGAGGCGGAGCGGACGATCACCGACGCGGGACTGCGGGTGGAGGTCACCCGCAGGCACAGCGCGACCGTCCCGTCCGGCCGTGTGATCGGCTCCGACCCGGGACCGGGCGCCCGCATCCGGGGCAACGGCACGGTCACGCTCAGCGTCTCCCGGGGACCGGACGTGGTGGCGGTGCCCCGGCTCAGGGGCACCCCGCTGGCCGAGGCCCGCGAACAGCTGGAGGACGCCGACCTGAAGCCGGCCACCGTCACCCGCGAGTTCAGCGACGAGGTCGAGCAGGGCGCGGTGGTCCGCACCGACCCCAAGGCCGGCGTCGAGAAGCGGCCGGGCAGCGCGGTCTCCCTCGTCGTCTCCAAGGGCGAGCGGCTCGAACTGCCGGACGTGATCGGCGTCAAGGAGGACACCGCCCTGACGGAGCTGACCGACGCCGGCTTCGAGGTGCGCGTCTCCGACCGGCGGGTGCACTCCGACCAGCCGGTGGGCGCCGTGGCCGAGCAGTCACCAGAGGCGGGCGCCACCGGGGCCAAGGGCGACACGGTCACCCTGACGCTCTCCAAGGGGCCGGAGATGGTCGCGGTCCCCGACGTGGAGGGCGACGACGAGGACCGGGCGGTGAGCCGGCTGGAGGCAGTCGGCTTCGAGGTGAAGGTCCGCAGACTCTTCATCACCGGCGAGGTGTTCAACCAGTCCGTGGACGCGGGCGAGCGCGCGCCGAAGGGTTCCACCATCACCCTGTGGATTCGCTGACAGCGAGTGCGATCGCAACTTCGCACCGTGTTCTACACCTCCTGCCGCTGTGATTAGCGGCATAGGACGTATCTCACCTACGACCCGGACTAGTGGACGTTTCCACCGGTCCGAGCGGGCTTTCCGGGGTCCCGGGACCCCCCTCCCCCACTATCGGCGGTAGTACGGGCGCCCTTTGCCCTGCGAATTTCCGACCGTTAAGACTTCTCTCCGTCGCCCAGCGCCGCACACCTCACCGCGGCGGTTGCCGCCACTCGGCCGTCAGCGACCCGAGCGAAGGGGAAGGTCAGCTCCACCATGCCCGAAGCCAAGATTCCCGACTGGCGTCGCGCCGTCACCAGGTCGCAGAGGTTCTCCGCCCTCGGCATCACCGCCGCAGCCGGAGCCGCGACCCTGGCGCTGAGCCTGACGCCGGCCGGCACCGACGCGGGCGACTCGAACGTGCAGGCCGAGCCGGCCGCCCTCCAGTCGCTGAGCGGTCACATACCCAGTCAGAGCTCGGACCTCGGCCGCCAGCACCAGCTCGCCCAGCAGCGGGCGGCGGACGACGAGAAGGCCGCCGAGGCCAAGAAGGCCGCCGAAGCGAAGAAGGCCGCCGACGCCAAGAAGGCCGCGGACGCGAAGAAGGCCGCCGAGGCGAAGCAGGCCGCGGACGCGAAGAAGGCCGCCGAGGCCAAGAAGGCTGCGGAGGCCAAGAAGGCTGCGGAGGCCAAGGCGAAGGCCGAGCGCGGCACCACGACCGCAAGCCGGACCGCCCAGCGCGCCCAGCCCGTGTCCTACGCCAACAACCTGGACGGCTGGATCCGCCAGTCCCTGGCCATCATGCGGGCCAACGGCATCCCGGGCAGCTACGACGGCATCCACCGCAACGTGATCCGGGAGTCCGGCGGCGACCCGAACGCCATCAACAACTGGGACATCAACGCCCGGAACGGCGTTCCCTCGATCGGGCTGCTCCAGGTGATCCGGCCCACCTTCGACGCGTACCACGTCGCGGGCACCGCGCGGAGCCAGTACGACCCGGTCGCCAACATCGTCGCCGCCTGCAACTACGCGGCCGACCGCTACGGGTCCATCGACAACGTCAACGGGGCCTACTGACGCAGCGCCCCCACGGGCCCTGGCACCCTGGTGGGGTGAGCACCCGCACCTCCCCCAGCGTCCAGCCCCGCCCCGAGCCGTGCACCGGCCGGGCCCGCAACCCCATTGGCGGCCATGTCCCCGTAGCCGGCGGACTGGCCGCCACGGGCGTTCCGTACGCCCGTGAGATGGGCGCGGAGGCACTCCAGGTGTTCGTGGCCAACCCGCGCGGCTGGGCCACGCCGCCGGGCAGCCGCGCGCAGGACGAGGCGTTCCGGGCGGCCTGCGCGGCCGAGTCGCTGCCGGTGTACGTCCACGCCCCCTACCTGATCAACTTCGGCTCCCACACCCCGGCGACCGTCGACCGGTCGGTGGAGTCGCTCCGGCACTCGCTGCGTCGCGGCAGGGTGATCGGCGCCCGCGGGGTGGTGGTGCACACCGGCTCGGCGACCGGTGGCCGGGCACGCTCCGCGGCGCTCGCCCAGGTGCGGGAGCGGCTGCTGCCGCTGCTGGAGGAACTCACCGCCGACGACGATCCGTGGCTGCTGCTGGAGCCGACAGCCGGGCAGGGCTCCTCGCTGTGCTCCCTGGCCGAGGACCTCGGGCCCTACTTCGACGCCCTGGACCGGCACCCGCGCCTGGGGGTCTGCCTGGACACCTGCCACGCCTTCGCGGCCGGCCACGACCTGGCCGCGCCCGGCGGCACCAAGCTGCTGCTCGACGAGCTGGTCGAGGTGACCGGGGAACGCCGGCTGAAGCTGATCCACGCCAACGACTCCAAGGACGTCTGCGGCGCCCACAAGGACCGGCACGAGAACGTCGGCAGCGGGCACATCGGCGCGGAGCCGTTCCGCGGTCTCTTCGAGCACCCCGCCACCGAGGGCGTGCCACTCGTCATCGAGACGCCCGGCGGCAAGGAGGGGCACGCGGCGGACGTCGCCCGGCTCAAGCACCTGCGCGACGGCTGACGGCGGGCGGCTGCGGGCGCCGCATGACGGGCCGGGCGGGCGGCG
>NZ_BAAHCA010000596.1:0-3094 GCF_054776295.1 Streptomyces sparsus | reverse complement strand
CGCGTCGGGCACCGAGGCCGGGGGCCGGGCCGGGCCGGCGCGTCAGGTCGGGTGTCGAGTGTCGGGCGGGCGGGGCCGGGCGTCAGGCGGCGCGGTACGCGGCCAGTGAGATGCCCACGTAGTGCACGACGAACGCGGCCAGCGTCAGCGAGTGGAACACCTCGTGGAAGCCGAACCAGCCCGGTGACGGGTTGGGTCGCTTGATGCCGTAGACGACGCCGCCGATGCTGTAGAGCAGGCCGCCGACCACCACGCAGATGAGCACGGCGAGGCCGCCGGCCTGGAGGAAGTCCGGCAGGAAGAAGACGGCGGCCCAGCCCATCGCGATGTAGCACGGCGTGTAGAGCCATCGGGGGGCGCCGACCCAGAAGACGCGGAAGGCGATGCCGGCCGCCGCCGCGATCCAGATGCCCCAGAGCAGCGCCTGCCCGCGGGCGCCGTCCACCAGCATGATGGTCAGCGGTGTGTAGCTGCCGGCGATGATCAGGAAGATGTTGGCGTGGTCGAGCCGGCGCAGCACCCGGTCGGCCCGCGGCCCCCAGTCGCCCCGGTGGTAGAGCGCGCTGACGCCGAACAGCAGGCAGGCGGTCAGGGTGTAGATCGCGCAGGCGAGCCGGGCCTCGGGAGTGGCGGCGAGCGCGGTCAGGAAGACGCCGGACGCCAGCACCGCGGGGAACATGGCCGCGTGCAGCCAGCCCCGCATCCGGGGCTTGCTCGGCAGGGCCGCGTGGATCATCTGGCGGGCGGCGTCCGGCGCACTGTGCGCGTCCGCGTTGTCGGCCGAAGAGTTGGGCGCAGCGGCAGTCATGCCTTCAGGTTACCTACGCGGCCGTAGGTAACTGAGGAGTGTCGGCCCGCGAACTCGCAGGTGTGACCGAAGTGACCCGGCGAAGTGGTGATGCTCACCTGAAGGCCCCCTGGACACATACGAGCAAGCGAGTCATGATCAGATGAGCGTAGTCGGCACCGGATGAGCAACGCCGCAGCATCCGGGTCGCAGCCCCCACGGGGCCGAGCTTGGGACAGAGACCGTGCGTCGCGGCCGTCGGTGGACAGCCGTCCACCGCGACAGCGACAACGGGCGTACCACCACACAACCCTCAAACCCTCTGGAGCGATCGTGGCGCGCAGTACTGCGGCTCCCACCACCCCGGCCCCCACCCGGCACCAGGAACTGACCACCTGGGTCGACGAGATCGCGGCCCTGACGCAGCCGGACCGAGTCGTCTGGTGCGACGGTTCCGAGGCCGAGTACGAGCGCCTGTGCGGGGAGCTCGTGGCCAACGGCACCTTCACGAAACTCGACCCGGTCAAGCGGCCCAACTCCTACTACGCCGCCTCCGACCCGTCCGACGTGGCGCGCGTCGAGACCCGGACGTTCATCTGCTCCGAGAAGGAGGAGGACGCCGGCCCGACGAACCACTGGATGGCGCCCGCCGAGATGCGGGAGACCTTCACCGGCGAGCAGGGCGTGTTCCGGGGCTCCATGCGCGGCCGCACCATGTACGTCGTGCCGTTCTGCATGGGCCCGCTGGGCTCGCCGCTCTCGGCGATCGGCGTGGAGATCACCGACTCCGCCTACGTCGCGGTGTCCATGCGCACCATGACCCGGATGGGTCAGCCGGTGCTCGACGAACTGGGTGAGGACGGCTTCTTCGTCAAGGCCGTGCACAGCGTCGGCGCCCCCCTGGAGCCCGGCCAGCAGGACGTGCCGTGGCCCTGCAACGAGACGAAGTACATCTCGCACTTCCCCGAGGACCGGGAGATCTGGTCCTACGGCTCGGGTTACGGCGGCAACGCCCTGCTGGGCAAGAAGTGCTACGCGCTGCGCATCGCCTCGGTGATGGCCCGCGACGAGGGCTGGCTCGCCGAGCACATGCTCATCCTCAAGCTGACCCCGCCGCGCGGTGAGGCCCGCTACGTGGCGGCGGCGTTCCCGTCCGCCTGCGGCAAGACGAACCTGGCCATGCTGGAGCCGACCATCCCGGGCTGGACGGTCGAGACCATCGGCGACGACATCGCCTGGATGCGCTTCGGCGAGGACGGCCGCCTCCGCGCCATCAACCCCGAGGCGGGGTTCTTCGGCGTGGCGCCCGGCACCGGTGAGGACACCAACGCCAACGCCATGAAGACGCTGTGGGGCAACACCGTCTTCACCAACGTGGCGCTCACCGACGACGGCGACGTCTGGTGGGAGGGCATGACCGAGGAGCCCCCCGCCCACCTCACCGACTGGAAGGGCAACGACTGGACGCCGGAGTCCACCACCCCGGCCGCCCACCCCAACGCCAGGTTCGCGGTCCCGGCCTCGCAGTGCCCGACGATCGCCCCCGAGTGGGAGGACCCGAAGGGCGTGCCGATCTCGGCCGTCCTCTTCGGTGGCCGCCGCGCCTCGGCGGTGCCGCTGGTCACCGAGTCCTTCGACTGGCAGCACGGTGTGTTCCTCGGTGCCAACGTGGCGTCCGAGAAGACCGCCGCGGCCGAGGGCAAGGTCGGCGAGCTGCGCCGCGACCCGTTCGCCATGCTGCCGTTCTGCGGCTACAACATGGGCGACTACATGGCCCACTGGGTGAAGGTCGGCAAGGACGCCGTCGCCCGCGGCGACGGCGACAAGCTGCCGAGGATCTACTACGTCAACTGGTTCCGCAAGAACGACGAGGGTTCGTTCGTCTGGCCGGGCTTCGGCGAGAACAGCCGGGTGCTGAAGTGGATCGTGGGCCGGCTCAACGGCGAGGCCGAGGGCGTCGAGACGCCGATCGGCGTGCTGCCGGCCAAGGGCGCCCTGGACACCGAGGGCCTGGACCTCTCCGAGGAGGAGCTGGACTTCCTGCTCACGGTCGACAGGGACGTGTGGCGCGACGAGGCGTCGCTCGTTCCCGAGCACCTGAACACCTTCGGCGACCACACACCGCAGGAGCTGTGGGACGAGTACCACGCACTGGTGAAGCGCCTGGGCTGATCCGGCGCGACGCCTGCCGACGGCACAGCCGTGCCGCCGGCAGGCGGGACGGCACCACGGCCGGGGGCCGGGTGGTCCAGGACGGATCGCCCGGCCCCCGGCCTGTGGTCGGCCGGTCGGGGAGCCTCAGCGCGG
>NZ_BAAHCA010000595.1:0-3094 GCF_054776295.1 Streptomyces sparsus | reverse complement strand
CGGTGGAGACCACCTCGCGAACGGTGGCCGGCACCCCGGCGGCCGCGGTGGAGCGCTGCGGCACGTAGCCGATGCGGCGCCAGTCGCGGAAGCGGCGCAGCGGCGTGCCGAACAGTTCCAGCTCACCGCTGTCGAGCGGGACCTGGCCGACGACGGCGCGGACGGTGGTGGACTTGCCCGAGCCGTTGGAACCGAGCAGCGCCACCACTTCGCCGCGGCCGACGGTCAGGTCGATCCCGCGCAGCACGGGCTGGGCGCCGAGCGCGGCGGTCGCGCCGCGCAGGGCTATGACGGGTTCCGGAGTGCTCATCAGGCCTCCTCCACTGGTGCCGGGCGCGAGCCGCGGCGACGGGATCAGGGGCGGCGCTGAGCGCGGGCGGGAACTCACGCGGCGCCGAGCGCCTTCTGCAGGGCGGTGAGGTTGGCGCGCATCACCTCGAAGTAGTCCTCGCCGGGGGACTTGTCGGTGATGCCCTCCAGCGGGTCGAGCACGGCCGTCTTGAGGTCGAGGTCACCGGCGAGGGTCTTGGCCGTCTTGTCGCTGGCGATGGTCTCGAAGAAGACGGTGGTGACCTTCTCCTGCTCGGCGGTGGTGTGCAGTTCCTTCATTCGGGCGGCGCTGGGCTCGGACTCGGGGTCGAGACCGGCGATGCCCTCCTGGTCGAGGTCGTAGCGGGAGGCGAGGTGGCCGAAGGCCGCGTGGGTGGTGATGAAGGTCCGGGAGCGGGCGTTCTCCAGTCCGGCGGAGAAGTCCTTGTCCAGGGTGCCCAGCCGCTTCACCAGGTCGTCGGTGTTCTTGCGGTAGTCGGCGGCGTGGTCGGGGTCGGCCTTCTCCAGGGTCTTGCCGACACCCTTGGCGACCTCGGCGTACTTCACCGGGTCGAGCCAGACGTGCGGGTCCTCGCCCCCGTGGTCGTGGTCGCTCTCGTCGTGGCCGTGGCCGTGGCCGTCCTCGGCGGGCTCCTCCTCCGCGTGGCCGTCCTCGGCGGGCTTCTCCTCGGCGTGCTCGTCGCCATGGTCGTGGCCGTCCTCGGCGGGCTTCTCCTCCGCGTGCTCGTCGCCGTGGTCGTGCGCGTCGTCGGTGGGCTCGTCGCCGTGGTCGTGTGCGTCGTCGGGGTGGTCGCGGACGGTCTGCGTCTCCGTGCCGTCGCCGTGCGCCAGCTCGGTGAAGGTCCCGGCCTCGGCGACGTGCTCCACCCCGGCCTGCTCGATCGCCTCGTCCACCGCGGGCTGGAGGCCCTTGAGGTAGACGAGCACGTCGGCGTCGCCGAGACCGGCCGACTGCCGCGGGCTCAGTTCGAGGTCGTGCGGCTCCACACCGGGCTCGGTGAGCGTGCTGACCGAGACCCGGTCGCCGCCGATCTCCTCGGCCAGGAACTCCATGGGGTAGAAGGACGCCACGACCTCAAGTCGGCCGTCGTCGGCGGCGTCGGCCCCGCCCTCCCCGCACGCCGAGAGGGTGAGCATGCCCAGGGCGGTGGCCCCGGCGAGAGCGGTGCTGGCTATGAGGGGACGGCGTCGAGCGTTCATGACAGTCATTTTCAGGCCAAATGGAAACGATTGTCAACTCACCCGATGAAGTGGGCTCCTGTCCAACCGATTTGATCCGGGGCCCTCACTCGCCGGTAATCTGAGGTATTCCGTCGTCGTAATGAAGAGAGCACCGTGGCCGCCGACAAGATCGAGACCATCGTCAGCCTCAGCAAGCGCCGTGGCTTCGTCTATCCCTGCAGTGAGATCTACGGCGGCCAGCGGGCCGCATGGGACTACGGACCGCTGGGCGTCGAGCTGAAGGAGAACATCAAGCGGCAGTGGTGGCGCGCGATGGTCACCTCCCGCGAGGACGTGGTCGGCATCGACTCCTCCGTGATCCTGGCGCCCGAGGTCTGGCAGGCGTCCGGGCACGTCGCCACGTTCACCGACCCGCTGACCGAGTGCACCTCCTGTCACAAGCGGTTCCGGGCGGACCACCTCGAAGAGGCCTACGAGGCCAAGCACGGCCGCCCGCCGGAGAACGGCATGGCCGACATCAACTGCCCGCACTGCGGCAACAAGGGCGCCTTCACCGAGCCCAAGCAGTTCTCCGGCCTGCTCTCCACCCACCTGGGCCCCACGCAGGACTCCGGCTCGGTGGCGTACCTCCGTCCGGAGACCGCGCAGGGCATCTTCACCAACTTCAGCTCCGTGCAGCAGACCTCGCGGAAGAAGCCGCCGTTCGGCATCGCCCAGATGGGCAAGTCCTTCCGCAACGAGATCACCCCCGGCAACTTCATCTTCCGCACCCGCGAGTTCGAGCAGATGGAGATGGAGTTCTTCGTCAAGCCGGGCGAGGACGAGCAGTGGCACGAGTACTGGATGGAGCAGCGCTGGAACTGGTACCGGGACCTCGGCATCCAGGAGTCCAACATCCGCTGGTACGACCACCCCAAGGAGAAGCTGTCCCACTACTCCAAGCGCACCGCGGACATCGAGTACCGCTTCAGCTTCGGCGGCAGCGAGTGGGGTGAGCTGGAGGGCGTCGCCAACCGCACCGACTACGACCTCAGCTCGCACTCCAAGGCGTCCGGCCAGGACCTCTCCTACTTCGACCAGGAGGCCGGCGAGCGCTGGACCCCCTACGTCATCGAGCCTGCGGCCGGTGTCGGCCGGGCGATGCTCGCCTTCATGCTGGACGCCTACGTCGAGGACGAGGCGCCCAACGCCAAGGGCAAGCTGGAGAAGCGCACCGTGATGCGGCTCGACCCGCGGCTGGCGCCGGTCAAGGTCGCGGTGCTGCCGCTGTCGCGCAACGAGAAGCTGTCGCCGAAGGCGCGCGGCCTCGCCGAGGCCCTGCGCAGGCACTGGAACATCGAGTTCGACGACGCCGGCGCCATCGGCCGCCGCTACCGCCGCCAGGACGAGATCGGCACCCCGTTCTGCGTCACCGTCGACTTCGACACCCTGGACGACAACGCGGTGACCGTGCGCGAGCGCGACACCATGAAGCAGGAGCGGGTCTCGCTCGACCAGATCGAGTCCTACCTCGGCGGCCGCCTCCTCGGCTGCTGACCCTCCCGCACCCGACGCGGCAGGCCCCTCCCGGAACGTCGGGAGG
>NZ_BAAHCA010000594.1:0-3097 GCF_054776295.1 Streptomyces sparsus | reverse complement strand
ACCGCCCCGCCCGCGCCGCCGCGCCGTTCTGGGTGAACCCCGACGGCAGCGCCGCCCGCGCGCTGGAGGAGGCGCGGGAGGACGGCGACAAGGAGGAGGCGGCGCTGATCGAGAAGATCGCCGCCGAGCCGGTCGGGGAGTGGATCGGCACCGACGACCCGGAGGGCGACGCCCGGCGGGCCACGGAGGCCGCCGCGGAGGACGGCGTGCCCGCCCTGATGGTCCTGTACAACATCCCGCACCGCGACTGCGGCCAGTACTCCCAGGGCGGTGCCAAGGACGGTGCCGCGTACCGGGACTGGCTGGGCAAGGTCGTCAAGGGCATCGGCGACCGCGAGGCGTGGGTGGTGGTCGAACCGGACGCGCTGCCGCACATCCTGGAACCGGGCTGCGTGCCGGAGTCCAAGCACGGCGAGCAGTACACCCTGATGAACGAGGCGGTGACGCAGCTGAAGCAGCTGCCCGCCACCAGGGTGTACCTGGACGCCGGCAACCCGCACTGGATCCGGGACGCCGGCGGCATGGTCGAGCCCCTGAAGCGGGCCGGCGTGGACAAGGCCGACGGCTTCTCGCTGAACGTCTCGAACTACCAGACGACCGAGGAGAACATCGAGTACGGCAGCAAGCTGTCCTCGATGATCGGCGGCAAGCACTTCATCGTGGACACCAGCCGCAACGGCAACGGTCCCATGGAGGGCAACGAGGACCAGGAGGCGTGGTGCAACCCGCCGGGCCGGGCGCTCGGTCAGACGCCGACGACCGACACCGGTGAGGAACTGGTCGACGCCTTCGTGTGGATCAAGCGTCCCGGCGAGTCCGACGGCACCTGCAAGGGCGGCCCCGAGGCCGGCCAGTGGTTCCACGACTACGCCCTGGAGCTCGCCCGCAACGCACAGGAGAACTGACCGCCCCCGCGCCGGAGTACCGTGCGCGGGAGGCCTCCTGCGCACGGCCACCGTGCGTCACGCACGGGCCGCCGCACGCCACGCACGGAAGGGGCCGGCCGGACACCGCGAGTGTCCGGCCGGCCCCTTCCGCGTGCCGGTGCGCCTACTCGAAGGCCGCGTCCACGGGCACGTGCACCCACACCGCCTCGGACGGGGTGCCGTCGCCGTCGACGGCGTTCACCATGTAGTAGCCCGGCGGCACCAGCGTCGGGTCCTCGGGCACGGCCACCTCGATGCCGTCGGCCGTGCGCTCGAACTCCAGCTTGATGGAGCGCTGCTCGACATTGGTGACGTGGGTGAAGGAGCTCGGCCGGATCAGCCGGACCTCCTCCACCTTCGCGGCGTCCCCGGTCCGGAACTCGGCCTTGCCGCCCAGTTCCACCACCTGCGGCTCTTCACCGTCGTCGTGCAGCTCCGGGCGGTCGCCGGCGAACAGGTAGGGCGGCGAGTACAGGTCGATCTGCTGCTCGAACTCACCCGGCTTGGTGTTGGCCGCGTCCTGGAACAGGGAGTCGGAGCCGAACGTCATCACCTTGCCGCTGGGCAGCAGCAACGCACCGGAGTGGTAGTTGCGGCCCACCAGCGGGTCGGCGACGGGACGTGAGGTGTTGCTGCGCGCGTCGTACAGCTCGGCCTTCAGCACGTCGCTGTCGCTGTAACCGCGGTAGCCGCCGGATCCGTTGGTGGTGAGCACCGAGTCGTCGGGCAGGATGACGCTGCTCGGGTAGCGGACCGGCGCGTACAGCTTCGGGCCGTCGGTGAAGCGCGGGCTGTCGGCCTTCAGGTCGACGATGCGGGTCTTGTCGGTGACCTTGGTGCTCTCGCCGATGCCGCCGCCGCCGAGCACCATGTACCGCTGGTCCTGGGCCGGTGGCAGCAGTACCGCCATGGCGGTCTCCAGCGTGTCCGGGTCGCTCAGGCCGTCGATCTCCGTGAAGCGGTCGGTCTCCCAGTCCCACAGGCCGGGCGTGCGGCCTTCCTCGGCCGGTCCGTAGCCTGAGCTGGTGCCCGCGTAGAAGAGCCGCCCCTCGCCGGCGAGGAACAGGCTGGGGTAGGTGGGGAAGTAGCGCTCCTTGGGGAGCGTCTCCCACTCCTTGGTCTTCGGGTCGTAGATCTCGACCTTCTCGGAGACCTCACCGATGTCGTCCAGGCCGGAGACGGAGATGACCCGGCCGTCCTCCAGCGTGGTCAGCGTCGGGTACCAGCGGGCGTCCTCCATCGGGTCGACCGGCAGGTACCTCTCCGCGACCGGGTCGAACTCGTACGCCTCCTTGATGCCCTGGAAGTCCTTCTTGTCGAACGACAGCTTGTTGGCGATGCCGTAGACGTTCTTGCGGTCCTCGCCCCTGAGGCCGACCACGCTGTACTGCTCGGTGTCGCCGGTGGCGTGCTTCTTGCCCTTGTACTGGGCCTCGACGTAGATCCGGGACTGGCTGGCGGTGACCTCAGCCTCGCCCGTCACCGGGTCGACCACCTTCTTCGCGCGGGGCAGCAGCAGTGACTTCTGGGTGACGAAGCTCTTGCCGTTCTTGTTGCCCTTGAACCGGGTGCCCTCGGGCAGCGTCATGGGCTTGTCGGGGTTCTCGTTGGCGACGATCATCAGGCCGCCGGCCTTCTCGACGTCGCCCTCAAGCGTCTCGTACCGCTGGGTGCCGCCGGCTATGAGCAGGTTGCCGTCGGGCAGTTGGGTGTGGCCGGCGCAGAACATGTCCTTGGGGGTGGGGATGTTCTTGTAGGTGTTCTCCTCCGGGTCCCACAGCACGCTGCGGAAGGTCTTCGCCTTGAACTGCTCGGCGTCGTTGCCCGACCCGGCCACCAGCAGCACCTTGCCGGTGTGCAGCAGGGCGGCGTGGATGGTGTTGATCTTGTATTTCTCCGGCACGTCCACGACCTGCCAGAGGCCGTTCTCGGCCTTGTAGCCGGCGCGGTTGATGTTGTACTGGTGGAACTGCTCGCTGCTGAAGCGGATCAGCCAGGGGGCGTTCATACCCGCCACCACGAGCAGGGCGGCCGTGGCGATGCCGATGCGTTTGGTACGACGGCTCGGACGGTAGTTCACCGGTCAACTCCTGAGCATCTCCCGGAGATCGTCCGGGACGGTGGTTCTTCGCTGGCCTCGGTGCGGGGAGCGGCCCGGTGGGCACGCTCCC
>NZ_BAAHCA010000593.1:0-3103 GCF_054776295.1 Streptomyces sparsus | reverse complement strand
CACGGCGGCGAGGCGGCCGTCACCGAGCGGTGCGGTGATCCGCCCGTCGGCGCCCGGCCCGCCGCCGGCGGCGAGGAACTCGGCGTACAGGCCGTTGCGCAGCACGGTCCAGCTGAGCCGGCTGCCGCGCAGACGTCGCTCGGTCCAGCGGTGCGCGAGTGCGTACGGCAGGTGGTCGCCGTCGCCGGACAGGCTGGTGTAGACGACGTGCTGGACGCCGGCCGTCTCGGCGGCGGAGATCGCCGCCCCGTGCCGGGTGATGACGTCGTCGTCCTCACCCGCCCCGGCGGATACCAGCAGCAGCGTGCTGATGCCCGCGAAGCCGTCAACGAGGGTGGCGGGCTCGGCGAAGTCGACGCGACGGGCGCCCGGGGCGGGGTTCCTCGTACCGAGGACGACGTCGTCGCGGTCGGTGAGCTGCTGGGCGATCAGTGTTCCGAGTGCGCCCGACGCACCGGTGACCAAGATCTTCGGCATGGAATGGTTTCCCTCGGGTTCGTCGTTCCTCTTGCTGACCGGGACCATCGTCGGTGCCGGCGTGCGGTCGCGTAAGGAGGCACTTCGATGTCGGTGGGGCACACGGCGGTAACCACCCCGGCCACTTCTGACGCTTCGCCGGGTCCTGGTCCCTCGTCCGGTTCGGGCCTGCCGGCCCGCTCGGCTCCCGTGACCGGAGAGGCGGTGGTCGCGTGCGGTGAGCCGCACGAGGACTGCGGGATCCGGCCGGTGCTCGACCGGCTCGGTGACAAGTGGTCCGTGCTGGTGGTTGTGGAACTGGCCGCGGGCGTCCGCCGGTTCCGGCAGCTCCAGCGTTCCCTGCCCGGCATCTCGCAGCGCATGCTGACCCTGACGGTCCGTCGGCTGGAGCGTGACGGTCTGGTGTCCCGGACGGTGTACCCGACCGTCCCGCCGCAGGTGGAGTACGAGCTGACGGCGATGGGGCACAGCCTCACCCACCTGCTGAAGACCCTCGCGGACTGGTCGCGGGAGCACCGGGACGCGATCGCCGCCGCGCACCGCGCCTGGGACGCGGACGACCCCGGCACGGCGGTGCGCTGACCGAGCCGGGGGCGGCTCCGGCTGCGACGCCACCGGCATCGGGGCCCGCCCACGGCGAGCGAGGCATCGCTCCGGGGGGCGACCGCGCAAGGGCACGCCACATCCGACGCCCTTCAACACAGGCGAGCCGGTGAGTGCGCCTCCGGTGATTGCGTCACGTAATCACTACGCAACAGTGGGTGAGGGGGTAACTCGGGGTGGGCTTGTCATGTTTGACCCGATTTGGCACGGTAAGTCGAGAGGGGACGACGGAGAATCAGGAGGACATCCATGATCACCCGAGAGCAGATCCCCACCGTGCTGGACCACCCGGTCTACGACACGGAAGGCAACAAGATCGGTGAAGCCAAGCACGTGTTCCTCGACGACACCACGGGCCGCCCGGAGTGGGTCAGCGTCAAGACCGGCCTCTTCGGCTCCAGCGAGTCGTTCGTGCCGATCAGGGACGCGTCCATGGTGGAGGACCACCTGGAGGTCCCCTACGCCAAGGACACGGTCAAGGACGCGCCCAACGTCGATGTCGACGCCGGCGGGCACCTGTCCGAGAACGAGGAGCACCGTCTGTACGAGCACTACGGCATCGCGTGGGAGGAGGCCTGGCAGCAGGCCAACCAGCCCGGCGAAGGCGGCTGGGCCCGCACCGGCACCACGGAGGGGACCGGGACCGGTGACGGCGCGATGACCCGCTCCGAGGAGGAGATGCACGTCGGCGTCGAGCGGCAGGAAGCCGGCCGGGCGCGTCTGCGCAAGTACGTGGTGACCGAGGAGGTCCAGCAGACCGTTCCCCTCCGCCACGAGGAAGTACGGGTGGAGCGCGAGCCGATCACCGACGCCAACCGGGACGCCGCGACGTCCGGCGCCGAGATCACCGAGGACGAGTACGAGGTCACGTTGCACGAGGAGCGGCCGGTGGTGGAGACCGAGGCTGTGCCTGTGGAGCGGGTGCGTCTGAGCGCCGAGGAGCACACCGACCAGGAGACGGTGAGTGGCGAGGTCCGCAAGGAACGCATCGAGACCGACGGAACGGACGACGGCGGGCGCGGACGCGAGTGAGTCACACCGTTGCCCAGGGGGCGTCCTGTCCCTGACTTCCCCCTGGCCCTGCTCCTGCCTCCCCGGGCCCCGTTCGGCCGGTGGCCACGCGCTCCGGCCGAACGGGGCGCAGGCGCGTGATCGGTGAAGCGCACACCGGCGGGTCCGCCTGACGGTGCCTCCGGGGCGGCACCGCGGCGGGTGCCGTCGAGGGTGTCTCGGCCCGCTCGGCGGTGATCCGCAACGCCGAACTGCGGCGGGTGCCGCACGGTCCGGCCCTGGCAGAGAGTCGTGGCGCGGTACTAGGGTCGGTGGGGTGACTGCCGGGTCGGCCATGGGCCATGCACGAGTGGGGCTCCCGGCCTCGGCGTGAGCCCGGGGCGGGCAAGAAGCCCGCCCGTCCTCCGTGTCCTCGCTGCCGCCGCCCGCGTGCGGCGGCCCCCTTCATCGGACCCGAAGCCTCGGAGAGACGCCCATGCCCCACAACCAGCACCCTCAGCAGCCCGCGCGACCAACCGAACTGCCGCTGAACAGCGTCCAGTTGAACCACACCGTCGTCCATGCCACGGACCGGCGGCTGTCGGCCGAGTTCCTCGCCGCGATCCTCGGGCTGGAAGTCGGCGCTCCGTTCGGGCCGTTCCTGCCCGTCGATCTCGGCAACGGCGTGACGCTCGACTACTACGAGATGCGTGACGAGCCGATCCAGTCGCAGCACTACGCGTTCCTTGTCCCCGACGCGCGGTTCGACGCGATGATCGCGCGTCTGGAGGCGGTCGGCGTGATCCACTACGCCGATCCGAGCCACCGCGAGCCGGGGCGCGTCAACCGTCTCTTCGGCGGTCGCGGCGCGTACTTCGACGACCCGGACGGCCATAACCTGGAGATCATGACCAGGCCCTACGCCCGCCCCTGACCCCACCGCGAGCACTGTGGGCGGCCCGTCCGGTCCGCCCGCAGTGCTCGCCCACGGCGCCCGTCCGCAGTGCCCGTCCACCGCGGTGGACGGGCACTG
>NZ_BAAHCA010000592.1:0-3116 GCF_054776295.1 Streptomyces sparsus | reverse complement strand
GCCTGCGGCACGCAGCCGACGGCCTGCGCCCACGCCTCCTTGCTGCCGAGTGCGTCCACCAGGTCGGCGGCGGCGATCTGCGCCCGCGGGTCGTTGCCGACCAGCGCCGGCCGCACCGCGTTGCCGGAGTGGTCGAGCGCGACGACCCCTTGCTGCTGCGCCGAGACTCCGATCGCCTGCACGCCCTCCAGCAGGCCGCCGGCGGCCGCCTCGCCCAGCGACATCAGCCATGCCTGCGGGTCGATCTCGGTGCGTCGCCCGACGCCCTCCGGGTCGGCCGACGGGTGGGCGGCATGGCCCTCCCGGATGACGGCGCCCGTGTCGGCGTCGCAGACGACGATGCGAGTGAAATCGGCCGAACTGTCCAGACCAGCGACTATCCCCATGGGGGAGATGATGCCGCACTTCGGACCGGTCATCGAAAACCGATCGCCGGGAGCGGCGCCTCACGGTGACCGGTCGGTGACCCCGGACATGGCGCGACCCCCCTTCCGTCGCTGGAGTGCGGAAGGGGGGCCGGGTGGCGGGAGCCGGACGGACGGAGGTGAATCCGGCCGGCTGACTCCGCCGGGGCTCTCGGGCCGCCGACGCGGTTCCGGCGGCCCCGGGTACCCGTGTACCGGTGCTGGATCAGCCGCCGCGGACCGCGCTGGAGCCGTTCTCGGAGAGCAGGTTGATGTCCGAGAGGATGTGCGACAGCGGGTCGTCGCCGTCGATCTGGCTGGAGTTCTCGGAGCAGTTCTGCGCGTTGGAGCTGGTGAGGACGTCCTGGACGGTCACCGGCACCACGCCCACGATGCTGCCCACGTTCAGCTTGTCGCCCAGGGCCACGACGCACAGCTTGTTGGCGGTGCCGTTGACCAGGCTCATGTTCGGGCTCATGTAGCCGCCCGTGGTCGTGTTGCCGTACTTCTGCATGGCGCCGTTGCCGTTGGTGGTGGTGTGACCGTGGTCACCGACCGCCATCGCGGGAGTGGCCGCAACACCGGCCACGCCGACAACGGAAGCCGCCACAGCAGCCGTGGCGAGAGTCTTCTTGATCACGAGAGTTCCTTCTTCCGAATGTGGAATGCCCCGCCGGCGACGGTGCGCACGGTCTTTCCGGCGGAAATGACGTCTGGGTAAGGACTACTGCTCTGCGCCTCGTCACCGCCGGACACACGACACGCGGCGGTCGCACGCGTGGGTGGAGCCGGCGGCCGGGAACCGGGCCAGGGCGTCTGTGCGGCCACTGCTCAGGCGCGGCCTTGGCCCCTGCTCCCGAACACGTGCCGGGTCGAAGCAGTCGTGTGCGGCAGCGGATGAGGCAGCGGGACCGGTGACAGCGGTGGAGCCGGCCGAGCGGGAAGCGCCGGTGGAGCGGGGAAGGCAACCCGGGCCGCCGAACGGAGTTCGGCGGCCCGGGTTCAGCGGCGAGGGATCAGTTGCCGCGAACCGCGCCCGCACCGTTCTCGGAGAGCAGGTTGATCTCCGACAGAACGTGCGACAGCGGGTCGTCGCCGTCGATCTGGCTGGAGTTCTCGGTGCAGTTCTGCGCGTTGGAGCTGGTGAGGATGTCCTGAACGGTGATCGGCACCAGGCCCACGAGGCTGCCCACGTTGGCCTTGTCGCCCAGAACGACCACACACGGCTTGTTCAGCGAGCCGTTGACCAGGCTCATGTTCGGGCTCATGTAGCCGCCCGTGGTCGTGTTGCCGTACTTCTGCATGGCGCCGTTGCCGTTGGTGGTGGTGTGACCGTGGTCACCGACCGCCATGGCGGGGGTGGCCGCAACACCGGCCACGCCGACAACAGAAGCCGCCACAGCAGCCGTGGCGAGGGTCTTCTTGATCACGAGTGTTCCTTCCGAATCCTGGAGTGCCCCGCTGCCGGAGCAAACTGGTCAACTCGCTGGATCCGCAATAGTTCTGGTCCTTCACCCGCACGGACCAGTATGTGTACTTATCCGTTCGGCCTTCGTACCGTTCCCGGAGCGGCGTTCGACACCGCTGGTCAGCGGCACCCCCCTCGGTGACGCGCTGCGGCGGGGTCCCCGCGGGCGGCGGACCGCCCGCCCGGGTGCCGGCCGTGGGACCCGACTGCCCGGCGGTCAAGGGGCGTTGCGGACCGACACACTTCCCGCCCGGGCTCCGGAAGCGGACCCACCGCGTCTCCTTGTGTGGGGCCGGGAGCGCTCAGTAGGCTCGGCCCCGCCCGAGACCGGCACAGTCCGTTCGCACAGTCCTGCCGCATAGACCAGCGGCACACTCCGACGGCACATGCGCCCGGCACCCGCTCCACCGCACACGGCTCCACCGACCGACGCCCTACCGCACGTTGTTCCGCCGCACGTTGTTCCGCCGGTGCTGAGGCCGACGCGCCTCACGAGACGATCGTGGACGAAGGTGATGGCACGTGGCACGACACGAGCGCGCGACGGACACCGCGCGCAAGGCGCACAGGCAGGGTGACCGGGCCGGTTGATGGCCGCCCTTCCGGAACGGGGAACCACCGCGCGGCCGACGGCCGTGACGACACGTGACTTCCGGCTCTACTGGTGGGCGGGCAGCACCGACGCGCTCGGCACGCAGGCCTCCGGCCTCGCCCTGCCGCTGCTGCTGCTCGCCACCGGCACGTCACCGGCCGTCGTCGGCCTGCTGGCCGGCGCCTCGATGGCCTGCGGCCTGCTGCTGGCCCCGTTCGCCGCGGTACTGGCCGACCGGGGGGCGCGCCGCACGGTGATGCTGGCCTCCGCGCTGGTCTCGGCCGCCGCCATGGCCTCGATCGCCGCGGTGGCCGCGTGGAGCGTGCCGGCCCTGTGGCACCTGTTCGCCGCCGTCGCCGTGGAACGCGTCGCGACCTCCTGCTACGAGGCCGCGGCACGCGGCACGCTGGCCGTCATCGTGCCACCGAGCGGGTACACGGCGGCCGTCTCACGATTACAGGCGGGAGAGCAGGCCGCCCTGGTCGTCGGCCCGCTGCTGGGCGGAGCACTGTTCCAACTCGCCCGCTGGCTCCCGTTCGTGGCCGACGCCGCCTCCTACCTGGTCACCGCGGTCTGCGTGCGGGCGATGCGCTCGGACCTGCGGTCCGCCCCCGACGCCCGGCAGCCGGACGCGGCACCGGGCCGCGCCCCC
>NZ_BAAHCA010000591.1:0-3120 GCF_054776295.1 Streptomyces sparsus | reverse complement strand
GGCGCCGCGCTGGACAACGTGCGCGCGCACGCCGGGGAGGGCGCCCGCGCCTGGATCCTGCTGGAGGACGAGGGTGACGCCGTCCTGGTCTCCGTCCGCGACGACGGCCCCGGCATTCCCCCCGGCCGGCTGGCCGCCGCGGAGGCCGAGGGACGCATGGGGGTCTCGCTGTCCATCCGCGGACGGCTGGAGGAACTGGGCGGCAGCGCCCAGCTGGTGTCGGTGCCCGGTCAGGGCACCGAAGTCGAGTTGAGGGTGCCCAGGCATGACTGAGACGCCGACCGTGAAGGTGATGGTCGTCGACGACCATCCGATGTGGCGGGACGCCGTCGCCCGTGACCTGGCGGAGGCCGGGTTCGAGGTGGTGGCCACCGCCGGGGACGGCCCGCAGGCCGTCCGCCGCGCCGAGGCGGCCCGCCCCGACGTGCTGGTGCTGGACCTGAACCTGCCCGGGCTGCCGGGCGTGGAGGTGTGCAAGCGCCTGGTGGGGGAGGGTTCGACGCTGCGGGTGCTGGTGCTCTCGGCCAGCGGCGAGCACGCCGACGTGCTGGAGGCGGTCAAGTCCGGGGCGACGGGCTACCTCATCAAGTCGGCCAGCACCGAGGAGCTCGTCGACGCCGTCCGGCGCACGGCGGCCGGCGACGCCGTCTTCACCCCCGGCCTGGCCGGGCTGGTGCTGGGCGAGTACCGGCGGCTGGCCGGCGAGACGGCGCCTGCCGGCCCCGGCGGGCCGGCCGCACCGCAACTGACCGAACGGGAGACGGAGGTGCTGCGCCTGGTGGCGAAGGGGCTCTCGTACAAGCAGATCGCCGAACGCCTGGTGATCTCCCACCGCACCGTGCAGAACCACGTGCAGAACACCCTCGGCAAGCTCCAGTTGCACAACCGCGTCGAGTTGGTCCGCTACGCGATAGAGCGCGGCCTGGACGACGGCTGACCGCGGCTGTCGTACCGTGGCGGTGGACGATCACAGCAGGCGAAGCGGAGAGAGGCACACGGCATGCGGATCGGAGTACTCACCGGCGGCAGCGACTGCCCGGGACTGAACGCGGCCATCCGCGCCATGGTGCGCAAGGGCGTGCAGGAGTACGGCGACGGCTTCGTCGGGTTCCGGGACGGCTGGCGGGGTGTCGTCGAGGACGACACCGTGCCGCTGGACATCCCGGCGGTGCGCGGCACGCTGCCCCAGGGCGGCACGATCCTCGGCTCCTCCCGCACCGACCCGCTCGCCGCCTCGGACGGCCCGGACCGCATCCGCCGGACCCTCGCCGCCCACCGGCTCGACGGGCTGGTGGTGATCGGCGGCATCAACACGCTGACCGCCGCCGCGGTCCTCGCCGACGAGCACGGCATTCCCTGCGTCGGCGTGCCCAAGACCATCGACAACGACATCAACGGGACCGACTACACCATCGGTTTCGACACGGCGGTGAACGTCGCCACCGAGACCATCGACCGGCTGCACACCACCGCCGAGTCGCACAAGCGGGTCCTGGTCGTCGAGGTGATGGGCCGCAGCACCGGCTGGATCGCCGTGCACGCCGGCCTGGCCGGCGGCGCCAACTGCGTGCTCATCCCGGAGCGGCCGTTCGACCTGGACGAGGTCTGCGCCCGGGTGACGTCCCGCTTCCGCGCCACCTACTCGCCGATCGTGGTGGTCACCGACAGCGCGCTGCCCAAGGAGGAAGCCGTGGCGCTGGAAGGGCTGTCCGGGATCGGGGAGTGGCTGGGCAGCGAGATCGAGCACCGCACCGGCCACGAGGCCCGCACCACCGTGCTGGGCCACATCCAGCGCGGCGGCACACCGAGCCCCCAGGACCGCTGGCTCGCCACCCGATTCGGCCTGCACGCGGTCGACGCGGTGCACGCCCGCGACTGGGGAGCCATGGTCGGCCTGCGCGGCACCGACGTCGTACGCACCCGGCTCACCGAAGCCGTCGCCGAACCCAAGCGCGTCGACGCCGACCGCTACGCGGAGAACGAGATCTTCTTCGGCTGACGGCTGACCGCCGGCGTGCCGGGGCCGAGGACCTATATTCGCGCTATGCAGATCCTCGCTTTCGGAGTCCAGGCCGACGAGAAGCCGCTGATCGAGCGGGCCTTCACCGACCGGTACCAGGTCAGATGCCTCGACGTGTTCATGAACGGCGACACCGCGCCGATCGCGGCGGGGCACGAGATCGTCAGCGTCAGCGTGAACGCCGAACTCGACGCCCACGTGCTGCGCACGCTCGCCGCGGGCGGCACCCGGATGATCGCTCAGCGGGCCACCGGCTTCAACAACATCGACCTGGACGCGGCGGCCGAGCTGGGGTTCACCGTGGCCCGCGTCTCGCACTACTCGCCCTACTCGGTCGCCGAGTTCGCCTGGACGCTGGCGATGGCCGTCAACCGCAGGATCGTGCGGGCGGCCCGGCGCACCCGCGAGTTCGACTTCCGGCTGGACGGGCTGCTGGGCCGGGACATGCACGGCCGCACGGTCGGGGTGGTCGGCACCGGCAAGATCGGTGAGGCCTTCACCCGGATCGCCCACGGGTTCGGCATGCGCCTGCTCGGCTGGGACATCGCGGAGAACCCCGCCTGCCGCGCACTGGGCATGGAGTACACCGACCTGCCCACGCTGCTCACCCGGTCCGACCTGGTCAGCCTGCACGTGCCGCTGCTCCCGCAGACCCACCACCTCGTCGGCCGGGAGGCGCTGCGGTCGATGAAGGACGACGCCATCCTGGTCAACTCCAGCCGCGGTGGGCTGGTGGACGCCGACGCCCTGGTGGACGAACTCAAGGCGGGCCGGTTCGCCGGGGTCGGCCTCGACGTCTACGAGGCGGAGGCGGGCCTGTTCTACCAGGACAAGTCCCTGGACGTCATCGCCGACGACACGCTGGTGCGCCTGATGTCGTTCGGCAACGTGCTGGTCAGCTCCCACCAGGCGTACTACACGCGGGAAGCGGTCGGCGAGATCATCAGCACCACCGTGCACAACGTCGAGGACTACCTCGCGGGGCGGATCGGCGAGAACGTGCTCACCGCGCCGGGACGGCCGCCCGGCGCTCCCTGACCCGCCCGGCACTCCTTGACCCGCCCGGCGCTCCCGCGCCGCCCCGGTGCGTGTGCGGCGCG
>NZ_BAAHCA010000590.1:0-3122 GCF_054776295.1 Streptomyces sparsus | reverse complement strand
CCCCCGACCGCCCGCGGAACCGCGGACGGTCGGGAGGCAGGTGGCCGTCAGACGGCGTGCGCCGCACCGTCGGGTGCCTTCGACGCCGGCAGGGCGAGCAGCGCGGCGTGCACGCGGTCCCGGATGCCCCTGATCTGCTCGGTCCCGAAACACTCGCGGCTGTAGGGGAGTTCGACACACAGGCGGTTGTCGAAGGACGTCACGCACCCCATCACCGGTCCCCTGCCGGCCTGCGGGAAGTACTGCTCGCGGGCCGGCACGAGGCGCATGTCCACGACGTCCAGTCCGGGCGGCACCGGCGGCCCGGGCACAGCTCCCATGTTGGTCACGATGACACTGGTCGCGAGTAGCGCCGGGTTCCGCACCGCCTGGGGCAGCATGCGGATCTCCTGGAGGAAGTCGCCGCGTCCGATCGCCGCGTGCAGGTTCCCCGCGACCTGGCGGGCCAGCGTCAGCGGGTCGGCGTCGCCCGCCACCGGGAGGACGTCCAGGTAGGACGCCACCGCGGGCACCATCAGCTCGCGTTCCAGCGGCGGCGTCACCCGGGAGCGCAGGTCCACCGGGGACAGGCAGCCGAGGGTGCGCGGCTCCGCGTCCTCGCCGAGGCCTCCGCGCACCGAGGTGAGCAGCGCCGCGCTCACCAGGCCGTGCACCGACACCTCGGCGGCCCTGGCGAAGTCCCGCAGGGCCGCCGTCTCGTCCGGCTCCAGCAGCACCCGTTGCACGTCCACCGCGCCGCCCTGCTCCGCACGGCCCGGTTCGGCCGCCTCGTACGGCAGGGACACGACGGGGAAGCGGCGGGCCCGCTCGGCGCGCTGCTCCAGATAGCGCTCGGTCTCCTGTGCGTCGCCGGACGGCATGCGCTCCGTGACGGGCGGCGGCCAGGGGCGTTCGCCCGCTGCCGGTTCGCGGGGGCCGCCGTCCGCGAGTGCCGTGTAGGTCTGCCACAGGGCGTGGTGCAGTGCGATGGCGCTGTGGCCGTCGGTGATGGTGTGGTCGACGACCAGCACCAGGGTGTGGTCGGTCTCGCCTCGGAGCAGGACCGCGCGGGCCAGTGGACCGCCGACGGTGAGCGGCCGGTTGAGCTCCTCGTTGAAGGCTTCCGGTCCGTCCGGCCTCACCTGGAGTGCCGGCACGTCGGACTCGGGCAGCGGTCGCAGTTCGTACCCGGTGCCGTCCTGCGCGATCCGGGCGCCGAGGGGCGGGTGCTCGGCGACCTTGGCGGCGAAGGCCTCGGCGAGCAGCTGCTCGTCGAGTTCGCCGCGGACGGTGCAGGAGAGCACGGCCCGGCTGCGCTGTGCGACGTAGAGCGTCTCCGCCGGGCACAACTTGCGGTACATGTCACTGGCCTCTCGTTGTTCTCACGCGCCACAGGACGTGTGGCGGCGCTGCGCCGGGGCACGCCGCCGTGACCGTCCGCGCCCGGCGCCTCCGCGCCGGACGGCCGGGACCGGTTTCTCCGGTCCTGCGCCGGTGCGGCGTTCAACGGGTGTGCTGCCGCGTGCACTCCGCCGGCCGGCCGGCTGCGCGGACGCGTCGCGTCGAACATGTCGAAACGCGCCCGTTGCCAGCGGGCAGCGGAATTGCCGGGGCAGTCGTGCGACCGAGCCCGAAACGCAGCTTCAGTCAAACGGAAACACCCCGTCCTTTCAAGGGGCTGCCCGATTCGACTTCTACGGATCCTCGGCGGGATGGCGGAAACCGATCTCCCTCTATTCCTGCTCCGGCACTCGGCGGAACCTGCCCGATAGGGCAAGCAAAACCGGACAAGAGCGACAGTCCCCCTGGGTCGTTGCTCCGCGTGCGCAGCCGGAAGCACACCGCGCATAACCGCCCTCACCATTGAGGGAAGCCGATTCGGACAATCCTTCGGACAAAGAAAAGGCAATGAACTCCGACCGCCCGCAACATGCCCGTTCAACGACCGTGGAGCCGCGAACGGCGCAGAACCGGGCGGGCTCGGGCGCCGACCAGGCACGGCTCCCTCATCACCACCGCGCACTTTCGGCCGAAACCGCCCACGACCGGCGTCTCCGCAGGTGAGGCTGCCCGATCCGGACTCACACCGTCAGCGCAGGCGGCCGGCTCCCCCACCGCAGCATCGGCGAGGAGGCCGGCACGGAGGCCCCCGCACACGCCCGCCGGTCGACGCACGCCGCGCCGCGCCGGTTTTGCTCCCATCTCGCTCGCCCTGCTGCGGGCCACGAAGAAGCAGTTATAAAGCGGCGTTCCGGCACTCCCCGCGCAATGCGTCGACACGGCTTCCCTTGACTCTCTGACTTTCTCTCGTGCAGTGTTGCTCTCGTCGGTGGGGCACCGTTCCGTTGCCGCGCACTCAGCCGACGAGTGAAATGGAGCGCCAGCAGGAAGCTTCTAGTGGTTTCCCTAGAGTTTCTCCGGATCATCTTCGGTGAATGCCCTGCCGGCCACGATTGTCCGCGTTCTTTCCGTACCCGCGCACGCCCGGCTCCGTAGGGCTTGCGCCCCGTGTTTCGCAGGGCTCGATCTCCGGCAGAGAATTCGACACAGCTACTGAGGGTTGGTGCCATGCCTGGTCCCGAGGATGTCGGGCGTCCGCTGTCCGGCGCGCAGGAAGGCCTCTGGTTCGCCCAGCGGCTGGACCCCACGAGCGCCGCGTTCAACACCGGCGAGTACGTGGAGATCCACGGGGCGGTCGACCCGGAGCTGTTCGCCCGCGCGCTGCGGCGCACCGTCCGGGAGGCGGAGACGTTCGGCCTGCGCTTCGTCGAGACGCCCCAGGGGCCGCGCAGCGTGCCCGTGCCGTCCGACGACTGGCCCCTGCACCTCGTCGACGTGCGGCATGAGCCGGACCCGCAGGCCGCCGCTGAGGCGTGGATGCGTGCCGACCTGGACACCGCGGTCGATCTCACCGAGGGACCGCTCTTCACTCAGGCCCTCTTCACGGTGGCGCCGGACCGCTGGTTCTGGTTCCAACGGGTGCACCACATCCTGCTCGACGGATACGGCTACACCCTGGTCTTCCGCCGCACGGCCGAGCTGTACACGGCGCTGGCCGCCGGCACCACCCCGCCTCCCGGCCGGTTCGCGCCGGTGGGCCGGCTGCTCGACGAGGAGGCGGCCTACCGTGCGTCGCCGCGCCG
>NZ_BAAHCA010000589.1:0-3124 GCF_054776295.1 Streptomyces sparsus | reverse complement strand
GGGCGTGCCGTCGGGTCCGGCGCCCCGCAGGCGCTCCGCGACCGCGGCCTCGACGACGGCCGCGGACAGCACCAGTCCGGTGGAGCCGGTGCAGGACACCACCACGTCGGCGGACACCAGTTCGCCCGTCACCTCGGACATGGGGACCACGCGGGTCGCCAGCTCCGCGCCGCTCTGCTCGGCGAGGGTGTCGGCCAGCCGCCGGGCACGCTCCAACGTCCTGTTGGCGATCACCAGTTCGGTGACGCCCGCGCGGGCGAGCGTGGTGGCGGCCAGCGAGGACATCGAGCCCGCACCGATCACCAGGGCGCGCAGACCGCGGCCCCACTCGGTGATCTCGGCGCCGTCGGCCAGCTGTTCCAGGCCGAAGGTGACCAGCGACTGGCCGGCCTTGTCGATCCCCGTCTCGCTGTGGGCGCGCTTGCCGACGCGCAGCGCCTGCTGGAAGAGGTCGTTGAGCAGCCGGCCGGCGCTGTGCTGTTCCTGTGCGACGGCCAGCGCGTCCTTGATCTGGCCGAGGATCTGCCCCTCGCCGACCACCATCGAGTCCAGTCCGCAGGCCACCGAGAACAGGTGGTGGACGGCCCGGTCCTCGTAGTGCACGTAGAGGTAGGGGGTGAGCTCCTCCAGGCCGACGCCGCTGTGGTGCGCCAGCAGGGTGGAGAGCTCGGCGACCCCGGCGTGGAACTTGTCCACGTCCGCGTACAGCTCGATGCGGTTGCAGGTGGACAGCACGGCCGCCTCGGTGGCGGGTTCGGCGCCCACCACGTCCTGCAGCAGCCGGCCGCGCAGTGCGGGGGGCAGCGCGGCGCGTTCCAGCACGCTGACCGGCGCGCTGCGGTGGCTGAGTCCGACGACCAGGAGGCTCATGCCGGCATCACGGCGGGGACGTCCCCGTCAGGTCCCGACTCGGGCCCGGAGGTGGTGCCGGTGCCGTCCTCGCGGGCGGCGGCCGTCGAGGGGCGGCGGCGCGTGACGGTGGCCGCCGGGGGCGCGACGGGCCCCCCGGTCTCCTCCTCCAGCAGCGCTTCCTCGCCGGCCTTGCGCTGCTCGTGGAAGGCGAGGATCTGCAGTTCTATGGAGAGGTCGACCTTGCGCACGTCGACGCCGTCCGGCACGGACAGCACGGTGGGCGCGAAGTTGAGGATGGAGGTGACTCCGGCGGCGACCAGTCGCTCGCAGACCTGCTGGGCCGCGCCGGCGGGGGTGGCGATCACGCCGATCGACACCCCGTTGTCGTCGATGATCTTCTCCAGCTCGTCGGTGTGCTGGACGTCGATGCCCGCGACCGGCTTGCCGGCCATGGCCGGATCGGCGTCGATCAGCGCGGCCACCCGGAAGCCCCGGGAGGCGAACCCGCCGTAGTTGGCGAGTGCGGCGCCGAGGTTGCCGATGCCGACGATGACGACCGGCCAGTCCTGGGTGAGGCCCAGCTCGCGTGAGATCTGGTAGACGAGGTACTCGACGTCGTAGCCGACGCCGCGGGTCCCGTAGGAGCCCAGGTAGGAGAAGTCCTTGCGGAGCTTGGCCGAGTTCACCCCGGCCGCGGTGGCCAGTTCCTCCGACGACACCGTGGGGACCGAGCGCTCGGACAGCGCCGTCAGGGCCCGCAGGTACAGCGGAAGACGGGCGACGGTAGCCTCGGGAATCCCTCGGCTCCGAGTCGCCGGTCGATGAGTTCGGCCAGTTGCCACGGTGCTCCTGCCGTTTACGCGAAGAGGTGAGCGGCCACGTGCGTCACGCACGTCCGGGCCGCCCCAGCGACTCCAGGCTATGCCTTTGTGAACGCGTGCACAAAGATGATGTCCGTTTTGTCTGTCCGAAGTGACCGGCGCCACATACTGCAATGGGGACACGCGGCCACACTCCTCACGTATACGCCCCCGGACCGCAAAACGAACTTGATGGTAGTCGAGTCCCGGTCAAGCTCCCAGCGCACTGCGCAGCCGGCGCGGGTCCACCCGCCAGAAGTCGTGCTGGGCGCCGTCGACCAGCACCACCGGGATCTGCTCCCAGTAGGCGTCGTACAGCTCGGGGTCCTGGGTGATGTCCTTCTCCTCCCAGGCCGATCCGGTCTCGGCGCAGACCTGCGCCACGACGCGGCGGGCGTCGTCGCAGAGGTGGCAGCCGGGCTTTCCGATCAACGTGACGGTCTTCATACGGACATTGTCCCGCCCGCCCCGGCCCGGCCATCCCCGCGTAACCGGAGGAGCCGGCCCCAGTGGCTATGCTCGCCGCATGGGCTCACTGGCTTGGCTCACCCCCCGTAAGCGCTTCGCGACCGCACGCAGCGTCCTGGCCGGCGAGGCCGCCGCCGAGGCGGCCCGCAAGACCGAGGTGGACAGGCCGGCACCGGACGAACCCGAGTTCCCGGTGGCCGGCGACGTCCGGGCGGCGGCCTTCTTCGACCTGGACAACACCGTGATGCAGGGCGCCGCCCTGTTCCACCTCGGCCGGGGCCTCTACAAGCGCGACTTCTTCCGCAAGCGCGAACTCGCCCGGTTCGCGTGGCAGCAGACCTACTTCCGCGTCGCCGGCTCGGAGAACCCCGAGCACATGGCGGACGTGCGCAGCAGCGCACTGTCCATCGTCCGGGGCCACCGGGTCTCGGAACTGACCGAGATCGGCGAGGACGTCTACGACGAGTACATGGCCGGCCGCATCTGGCCCGGCACCCGGGCGCTCGCCCAGGCCCACCTGGACGCCGGGCAGAAGGTGTGGCTGGTCACCGCGGCTCCCGTGGAGACGGCCACCATCATCGCCCGCCGACTGGGCCTGACCGGGGCGCTGGGCACGGTCGCCGAGTCGGTGGACGGCGTCTACACCGGGCGCCTCGTCGGCGAGCCGCTGCACGGACCGGCGAAGGCCGAGGCCGTGCGCGCACTGGCCGCCGCGGAGGACCTGGACCTGGACCGCTGCGCCGCGTACAGCGACTCGGCGAACGACATTCCGATGCTGTCGCTCGTCGGATATCCGTATGCGATCAATCCTGACAGCCGACTGCGCACACACGCTCGCAAAAACGGCTGGCGGCTGCGCGACTACCGGACCGGCCGGAAGGCGGCGAAGGTGGGCATTCCCGCCGCCGCGGGGGTCGGTGCGGTGGCCGGCGGAGCCGCCGCCG
>NZ_BAAHCA010000588.1:0-3127 GCF_054776295.1 Streptomyces sparsus | reverse complement strand
GCCGGCGCACGCCGTGCGGGACGGCCTGCGGTCCTTCCAGCCGGACGCCCACCGCATCGCGCGGGTGGCCGAGATGGCCGGCGTCACCTGGGTCAACGACTCCAAGGCCACCAACACGCACGCCGCGCAGGCGTCGCTGGCCGCCTACGACCCGATCGTGTGGATCGCCGGCGGCCTGGCGAAGGGCGCCACCTTCGACGAACTGGTGGCGGCCTCCGCGGCCCGGCTGCGCGGGGTGGTGCTGCTGGGCGCCGACCGCGCGCTGATCCGCGAAGCACTGACCCGACACGCCCCGGATGTGCCGGTCGTCGACCTGGACCGGACGGACACTGGGGCGATGGCCGCGGCGGTTCGCGCCGCGGCCGAACTGGCCCGCCCCGGCGACACCGTGCTGATGGCCCCGGCCTGCGCCTCGATGGACATGTTCACCCACTACGGGCGGCGCGGCGAGGCGTTCGCCGCCGCCGTGCACGAGTTGGCGGCCGGACGGGCGGCCGACGAGGAGTGACCCGGCGGCCCCCGTCCCGGGGTCGCGGGCGCGGTGGCGAGCAAGGGGACGGGAGCAGATGACGGCGGACAACCGGCTCAGCCAGCGGGCGCGTGCGGTGCGTGAGCCGCGTCCGCGATCCTCCGGCGGCTCCCGCCGCCCACCCGCCTCCACACCGCCGACGGAAGGCGTGCGCAGGCTCTACGAGCAGGTGAGACGGGCCTGGGACCGCCCGCTGACGGCCTACTACCTCATTCTCGGGGGCAGCCTGCTGATCACGCTGCTGGGCCTGGTGATGGTCTTCTCGTCCTCCCAGATCCAGGCGCTGCGCTACGACCTGCCCGCCACGTACTACTTCCGCAAGCAGCTCGTCGCGGCGGCGCTCGGCACGATCCTGCTGCTGATCGCCTCCCGGATCCCGCTGAAGCTGCTGCGGGCGCTGTCCTATCCGATGCTGGCCGTCTCGCTGTTCCTGCTGCTGCTGGTCCAGGTCCCCGGCGTCGGCGTCGAGGTCAACGGCAGCACCAACTGGATCAAGATCGGCGGCCCGTTCCTGCTCCAGCCGAGCGAGTTCGCCAAGCTGTCGATGCTGGTCTGGGGTGCCGACCTGCTCGCCCGCAAGGGCGACAAGCGGCTGCTGACCCAGTGGAAGCACCTGCTGGTCCCGCTCGTGCCGGGCGTGCTGGTGGTCTGCGCACTGGTCATGGCCGGCGGCGACATGGGCACCGTGATGATCCTCGTCGGGATCCTCTTCGGCCTGCTGTGGCTCGCCGGCGCCCCCGTCCGGCTGTTCGTCTCGGCGCTGGCGGTGACGGCGGTGACCGGCGCCGTCTTCATCCTCACCAGCCCGCACCGGATGAGCCGGCTCGCCTGCCTGGGCGCGACCGAACCCGGCGTTAACGACCAGTGCTGGCAGGCCCTGCACGGGATCTACGCACTCGCCTCCGGCGGCTGGTTCGGTTCCGGGCTGGGCGCCAGTGTGGAGAAATGGGGCGAACTGCCCGAGCCCCACACGGACTTCATCTTCGCCATCACGGGTGAGGAACTGGGCCTGGCGGGCACGCTGTCGGTCGTCACCCTCTTCGCGGCTCTAGGCTATGCGGGTATCCGCGTGGCCGGACGCACGGAGGACCCCTTCGTCAGGTACGCCGCGGGAGGGGTGACCGCCTGGATCATGACCCAGGTGATCATCAACATCGGTGCCGTACTCGGGCTGCTGCCCATCGCCGGTGTCCCCCTTCCGCTGTTCTCCTACGGGGGTTCCGCCCTGCTGCCGACGATGTTCGCCATCGGGTTGCTGATCGCCTTCGCGCGCAACGACCCCGCCGCACGCGCGGCACTGGCCATGCGGCAGCCTGGTGTCCGCAAGACGCTGGCTGGGGTGAGACGTAAGACGATGAGACGGCCCGTCAGAAGGCGGCCGTCCGGAGAGCGGTGAAATTCGGTGCATGTCGTACTCGCCGGTGGGGGGACCGCCGGCCACATCGAGCCCGCGCTCGCCCTCGCGGACGCCCTGCGCAGGCAGGACCCGTCCGTGGGGATCACAGCACTCGGCACGGAACGGGGCCTGGAGACCAGGCTGGTCCCGGAACGGGGCTACTCCCTGGAACTGATTCCGGCCGTTCCACTGCCGCGCAAGCCCACACCCGAGCTGATCACGGTGCCCGGCCGGCTGCGCGGCACGATCAAGGCGACCGAGCAGATCCTCGAACGCACCAAGGCCGACTGTGTGGTGGGCTTCGGAGGTTACGTCGCGCTGCCCGCCTACCTGGCGGCCAAGCGCCTCGGGGTGCCGATCGTGGTCCACGAGGCCAACGCCCGGCCCGGACTGGCGAACAAGATCGGCTCGCGCTACACCCGGCACGTCGCTGTGTCCACACCGGACAGCAAGCTGCGCCACGCCCGGTACGTCGGCATCCCGTTGCGCCGCTCCATCGCCACGCTCGACCGGTCCGCGGTGCGCGCCGAGGCGCGGGCGGCGTTCGGACTCGACGCCAACCTGCCGACGCTGCTGGTGTCCGGTGGTTCGCAGGGCGCCCGGCGGCTCAACGAGGTCGTGCAGGCCGTCGCGCCGACGCTCCAGCGTTCGGGGGTGCAGATCCTGCACGCGGTCGGCCCCAAGAACGAATTGCCGCAAACGGACAACATGCCGGGAATGCCGCCCTATCTACCGGTACCGTATCTGGACCGGATGGACCTCGCCTACGCCGCGGCGGACATGATGCTCTGCCGTGCCGGTGCGATGACCGTCGCCGAACTCTCCGCCGTCGGACTGCCGGCCGCCTACGTCCCGCTGCCCATCGGCAACGGCGAACAGCGGCTCAACGCCCAGCCGGTGGTGAAGGCGGGCGGCGGACTGCTCGTCGACGACGCGGAGCTGACGCCGGAGTGGATCCAGGCACACGTCCTGCCGGTCCTCACCGACGCGCACCGGCTGTACGACATGGCACGCGCCGCGGCCGAGTTCGGCCGTCCGGACGCCGACGAACTGCTCGTCGGCATCGTGAGGGAAGCGATCGCGGCCCGCCGGCAGGGCTGAACCGGCGGGCGGGCCGAAGGAAGCGGGACAGCGTGGGCGCGGCAGCTTCAGGGACGACCACCGCCGAGGACCGGGTCGGCCGCGGCGGTGCGCGGGACACC
>NZ_BAAHCA010000587.1:0-3128 GCF_054776295.1 Streptomyces sparsus | reverse complement strand
AGCACCGTCAGGGTCTCCGACAACGGCGGAGCGGCCGGGCCCGTGGCCGCGGCGGCACCCCGCAGCACCGCGTCCCGCTCGGGCGGGACCGCCGTGACGACCAGGGTGCGCACCGCAGCGGGGCCTAGCTGCCGCTCTTCAGCTTGATGTTCCAGACGCCCTTGTAGTTCTTGCCGTCGAACTCGGCGATGCTCACGTTCACCGACGACGCCTTCTCACCCGGGCCGCCCATCGGGCTCTGCTGCTGGAAGAACGCGTCGCTCTGGAAGCTGCGGTAGGTGCCCGTGATGGGCTCGCTGATCGCCTGCTGGCCGTTGAGGAACAGCACCCAGCCGGTCTCGGCGATCTCCGGCTCGACACCGAGGCGCAGCATGTCGCCCTCGCCGACCGTCAGGGTCTCCGTCGGCTTCCGCTCGGCGCAGGACGTCGCCCGCTGCTCGCTGATGTTCTTGCCGTCGTCGTAGCAGGCCGCCTCGGTCGACACCGACGTCGAACCCGCCACCGCGGTGACCCGCGGCGTCGGCTTCTCGCAGGCGGACAGGGCGATGAGCCCGAGTGAGACGGCGCCCGCGGCGATGGCGGTGCGGGCGGCGCGGCGGCCCCGGCCTCCGGAGAGCATGCTGGTCATGCACGCAGGCTATCGCTCCGCGTCCGTCAGGCGACGCGGGGGTGCGGCGTGCCGCGCCGGGCGGACACCAGGAGACCCCGCACGGTGGTGATCGCGCCGGTCAGCAGGATGCCCGCGCCGACCGCCATGCCCAGCGTGCCGAGCAGCGGCAGGCTGATGCCGACGGCGCCGCCGACCACCCACGACATCTGCATCACGGTCTCCGAGCGCGCGAACGCCGAGGTGCGCACGTCCTCGGGCACGTCGCGCTGGATCAGCGCGTCCAGCGACAGTTTCGCCAGCGCCTGGCAGATGCCGGCCACCGCGGCGACCGCCGTCACGGTCACCACGCTGTACGACACGGCCGCGGCGACGGCGGCGGTCAGCGCCAGCCCCAGCACGACGGCGATGATCAGCTCCGGTCCGCGGGCCTTCAGCCAGGCACCCGTGGCCGTGCCCAGGGCGTTGCCCGCGCCGGCCGCGATCACCACCATGCCCAGCGAGTAGGCGGCACTCATGCCCGCGAAGGGATGCTCGCGCAGCATGAAGGCGAGAAAGAACGTCAGGAAGCCGGACAGGGCCCGGATGGAGGAGTTCGCCAGCAGCGCGTTCAGCACGGACGAGCCGACCGTGCGCAGGCCGGGCCGCCGCACCCGGCGGTCGTGCCCGGGGGCGTGCCGCGCCACCCAGGGCTCCGGCTCGCCCGCTCGGGCCGCCAGCCGCGCCTTGCGCTCGCCCTTCGCCGAGTCGACGTCGTGGGACAGGCTGAACGACAGGAAGGTGCCGATGACGAAGACGACGAACGCGCCGTACAGCGGCCACTCCGGCCCGAGTTGATGCAGCCCGGCAGCGAGGGGCGCGGCGGCGCCGGTGGCCAGCAGACCGGCGAGCGTCACCCGGGAGTTCGCCTTCACCAGGGAGATGCGCTGCGGCAGCAGTCGCGGCACCACCGCGGACCGCACGATGTTGTACGCCTTGGAGGCCACCAGCACACCGAGCGCCGCCGGGTACAGCTCCAGCCCGCCGCCGGCCACCGCCCCGGACAGGGCGAGCGCCAGCAGGGCCCGGGCCAGCATCGCCCCGGCCATCGCCGCCCGCCGCCCGTGCGGGATCCGGTCGAGCAGCGGGCCGATGATCGGCGCCAGCAGCGCGAACGGCGCCAGCGTCACCGCCAGGTACAGGGCCACGCGCCCACGCGCCTCATCGGTCGGTACCGCGAAGAAGACGGTGGAGGCCAGCGCCACGGTGATCATCATGTCGCCCGCGGAGTTGACCGCGTGCAGTTCGATCAGCCGTCCCAGCCCCGTCTCCCCGGCGCCCTGGGCGTGCGTCGCACGACGGATGCGGCGGGCCAGCGCGGTGGGCGGACGCCGCACGGCATGGCCCACCCCCCGCATGACGTTCCGCCTTCGGCCGGGTTCCCGTTCCGTCAACCTGGTAGCACCCACCTGGTTCAGTCTGCCCCAGCGAACCGCGGTTACCCGGAAGCCCCACCGGACCGGCCCGGACGCAGCGGACCGATGGTGGGGTAGCGTGGGAGCGCAGTGCGCCCCGTACGGTCCATTACGCCGTGGATGCGGACGTCGCAGCGGCCCGTCGGTCCGCTCCGTCCCCGGTCCCCTCGGCAGGCCGGGCCCCGCGGCGGTGCACCCCCGCGACACGGCGTAGGAGAAAACGATTCTTGTGAGTGCTGCGATGCGAAGCCGTACCCCTGACCGGCTGTGCGCCGAGGCAGTCGAGCTGGCTCGGGAGGCGGCGGTCGAGGCCGCCCACCCGCGCCCGGTCGGCGAGCACCTGGGCACGGTCGCCGACGGCGACCGGGTCGTGACCCACCTCTTCGAGTGCCGGGAGCCCGGCTACCGGGGCTGGCACTGGGCGGTCACCGTGGCCCGGGCCTCCCGCGCCAAGCTGGTCACCGTGGACGAGACGGTGCTGCTGCCCGGCTCCGACGCGCTGCTCGCCCCGCAGTGGCTGCCGTGGAGCGAGCGGCTGCGGCCCGGCGACATGGGCCCGGGTGACCTGCTGCCCGCCGACGCCGACGACCTGCGGCTGGAGCCCGGGTTCTCCGGCGCGGACACGCCGCCGCCCAACTCGCCGCTCGCCGACGAGGAGCCGCCACTGCCCCGGCCGGCCCGGCTGGGCGCGGTCGCCGAGGAACTGGGCATGGGCCGGCCCCGCGTCCTGTCCCGCTTCGGGCTGCACAACGCCGCCGACCGCTGGGAGGACGAGTACGGGCCGAACGCGCCGATGGCCCAGTCCGCCCCCGCCTCCTGCATGAGCTGCGGCTTCCTGGTCCCGCTGACCGGTTCGCTGCGGCAGGCATTCGGCGTGTGCGCCAACGAGTACTCCCCGGCCGACGGGCGGGTGGTCTCCCTCGCCTACGGCTGCGGCGCGCACTCCGAGGCCGCCGTCATGCCCAAGCCGGTCCGCCCGCCGGAGCCGGTCATCGACGAGAACCGGGTCGACGCCCTCACCCTGCACGACCCGCCCGCCACCCGGCACGACCCGCCCGCCACCCGGC
>NZ_BAAHCA010000586.1:0-3132 GCF_054776295.1 Streptomyces sparsus | reverse complement strand
TCCACCGCGCACACCTCCAGCCGGTCGACGCCGATCTCGGCGCCCACGCCGCACAGGCCGCGGTCGTTCAGCGCCAGGTCGGTGCCCGGCCGCCCCACCGCACCCGACCGGCCAGGACCCTGCTCGACGAGAAGTCCGGCGCTGAGCAGCTCGTCGACGAGCGTGGACACGGCCGCCCTGGTCAGGCCGATGCGGGCGGCGACGGCGGCCCGGGAGAGCGGCCCGGCGTCGGCCACCGCGTGCAGCACCGAGGACAGGTTGCGCCGCCGCACGTCCTGCTGGGTGCTGGGGAGGGCAGCGGTGGCCATGGTCGGTGGTCCTTCCTCGTACGGCGGTGGTTGCGGCAACGGGCCGACGCTCCCCGGCGTCTCAGGGGCGACGCAGCAGGGTATCCGCCGAGTCGAGCGTCCGGCTCAGCCGGTCCAGCGCGGCCTCGTCGCGCGGTACCGCGTCGTGGAGCTCGCCGTCGGAGGTGCCCCACCGCCGGGCCACCTCCGCCGGGTCCTCACCGAGCAGCAGTCCGGCGGCCTGGGCCACGGCGCCGAGCGCCACGAGTTCCTGGGCGCGCGGCACCCGTACCGGGCGGCCGGAGAGCCGGCGTACCGTCTCCCGCCAGGCGGTGCCCTTCGCGCCGCCGCCGATCAGCAGGATCGGGGCCCCGGGATCACTGTCGGCCTCCAGCACCAGGTCCAGCGCCCGCAGCAGGGCGAAGACGGCACCGTCGTACGCGGACTGGAGCAGCTGTCCGCCGGTGGTGTCGTGCCGCAGCCCGTACAGCAGACCGGACGCGTAGGGCAGGTGCGGGGTGCGCTCGCCGTCCAGGAACGGCAGCACGACGGCCTCCCCGCCGGACTCGACCGCCTCCCGGTCCAGCCCGAGCAGCGCGGCCAACCGGTCCACGGCGAGTGTGCAGTTGAGCGTGCAGGCCAGTGGGAGCCAGGCACTTCCGGCGTCGGCGAAACCGGCCACCGTGCCGGTCGGGTCGGTGGGGCGGCTGCGGGAGACCGCGTAGACGGTGCCGGAGGTGCCCAGGCTCAGCACGGGCTGGCCCGGTCGCAGCCCCAGGCCGAGGGCGGCGGCCATGTTGTCGCCGGTGCCGGTGGCGACCAGGGCACCGGCGGGCAGAGCGAGACCGGTGTCCGGCCGAACCGTGCCGGCGGCCTCCCCGGATGCCGGCACGCGCGGCAGCAGCGCGGCGTCCAGACCGATGAGGTCGAGCACCTCCTGGTCGTACGCCTCCGTCGCCGAGGCCCACCAGCCGGTGCCGGAGGCGTCGCCGCGGTCGGTGACGGCCTGCCCGCTCAGCCTGCCGGTGAGGTAGTCGTGCGGCAGGCGCACCGCGCGGGTGGCCGCTGCCGCCTCCGGCTCGTTCTCGGCCAGCCACATCCACTTCGGCGCGGTGAAGGAGGGCGCCGGCACACTGCCGGTGCGCTCGGCCCACGCCTCGGGTCCGCCGAGCTGCTCCACCAGCCGGTCGCGTTGCGGGGCGGAGCGCACGTCGTTCCACAGCAGTGCGGGACGCACCGGGCGGCCGTCCCCGTCGAGCGTGACCAGACCGTGCTGCTGGCCGCCGACGGAGACCGCGGAGGCCTGCCGCGCCGCCGGGCCGCACTGCTCCACGGCGTCCCGCAGCGCCTGCCACCACTGCTCGGGGTCACTCTCGTGCTGGGCGCTGACGGTGTGCGGCGCCTGCCCCCGGGCGACGACGTCGCCCGTCGCGGCGTCGACGACCAGCGCCTTGGTGGACTGCGTCGAGCTGTCCACTCCGACGACGAGCGGACCTTCGGGTGCGGCCATGGCGTTGCTCCTCCTTGCGGCTCACCGGGGACTTCCCCTGCGTGCTTGTGCATACTAATTTGTAAAGAGCGATGACGAAATACGGAAGGACATGGCATGGACCCCCGACCGACACCGCAGGACAAGTTCAGCTTCGGTCTGTGGACGGTGGGCTGGCAGGGCCGCGACCCGTTCGGTGACGCGACCCGCCCCCCGCTCGACCCCGCCGAGTCCGTACACCGCCTCGCCGACCTCGGCGCCTGGGGCGTGACGTTCCACGACGACGACCTGATGCCCTTCGAGGCCTCCGAGTCGGAGCGGGCCGGCCACGTCAAACGGTTCCGGCAGGCCCTCGACGCCACCGGCGTGGTGGTGCCGATGGCCACCACCAACCTGTTCACCCACCCCGTCTTCAAGGACGGCGCGTTCACCGCCAACGACCGCGGCGTGCGCCGGTTCGCGCTGCGCAAGACCATGCGCAACATCGACCTCGCCGTCGAACTGGGCGCGCGGGTCTACGTCGCCTGGGGCGGCCGGGAGGGCGCGGAGTCCGGGGCCGCCAAGGACGTGCGGCTGGCCCTGGACCGCATGAAGGAGGCCTTCGACCTGCTGGGGGCCTACGTCACCGAACAGGGCTACGACCTGCGCTTCGCCATCGAGCCCAAGCCCAACGAGCCGCGCGGCGACATCCTGCTGCCCACGGTCGGGCACGCGCTCGCGTTCATCGAACGGCTGGAGCGGCCCGAGTTGTTCGGCGTCAACCCGGAGACCGGCCACGAGCAGATGGCCGGGCTCAACTTCCCGCACGGAGTCGCCCAGGCGCTGTGGGCGGACAAGCTGTTCCACATCGACCTCAACGGCCAGTCCGGCATCAAGTACGACCAGGACCTGCGGTTCGGCGCCGGTGACCTGCGGGCGGCGTTCTGGCTGGTCGACCTGCTGGAGACGGCCGGCTACGAGGGTCCGCGGCACTTCGACTTCAAACCGCCGCGCACCGAGGACATGGACGGCGTGTGGGAGTCGGCGGCCGGCTGCATGCGCAACTACCTGCTGCTCAAGGACCGGGCGGCGGCGTTCCGGGCCGACCCCGAGGTGCAGGAGGCACTGCGCGCCTCCCGTCTCGACGAACTCGCCCGGCCCACCCTGGAACCCGGCGAGACCCCTGCCGGGCTGCTCGCCGACCCCTCGGCCTTCGAGGACTTCGACGTGGACGCCCACGCCGCCCGGGGCATGGCCTTCGAACGCCTCGACCAGTTGGCGACGGACCACCTGCTCGGGGCCCGCGGACGATGAACCCGCGGCGGGGGTGAACCCCCGGGACGACGGACGCCGGGGCCTGCCCGGGGCGGCAGGCCC
>NZ_BAAHCA010000585.1:0-3140 GCF_054776295.1 Streptomyces sparsus | reverse complement strand
GGCGAGGGCGGCGACAGCCGTCTCCGCGCCGGACTCCCGGCGCGGGCAGCCGCCGCGGCCCAGCAGGCCCTGGATGCGCCGCACGCACGAGCCGCAGTCCGTCCCCGCCTTGCTGGCGGAGGCTATCTGGCGCGGTGTGCAGGCTCCGGCGGAGGCGTGCTCGCGGACCTGTTGCTCGGTGATGCCGAAGCAGGAGCAGACGTACACGCGGCACCTCCGGAAAGCGGACCCAGTCAGTGAGGTTAACCTAACCTTACCCGGCTGCCGATGTCCACAAAAGACGCTGGGGCGCGGATCGCTGTGATCCGCGCCCCAGATCGTCTTCCGGGCCTCTCCCCCGGCCGCCGCCGGAGGCTCCCGTCACTGGTGCCGATACATCTCCGCGACGAGGAACGCCAGGTCGAGCGACTGGCTGCGGTTGAGCCGGGGGTCGCAGGCCGTCTCGTAGCGCTGGTGCAGGTCGTCGACGAAGATCTCGTCGCCGCCGCCCACGCACTCGGTGACGTCGTCACCGGTCAGCTCGACGTGGATGCCGCCCGGGTGGGTGCCGAGGCCCTTGTGGACCTCGAAGAAGCCCTTGACCTCGTCGAGCACGTCGTCGAAGCGCCGGGTCTTGTGCCCGGAGGCCGCCTCGAAGGTGTTGCCGTGCATCGGGTCGCACACCCACGCCACCTGGGCGCCGGAGGCGGTGACCTTCTCGACCAGCGTCGGCAGGCGGTCCCTGACCTTGTCCGCGCCCATCCGCGTGATGAACGTGAGCCGGCCGGCCTCCCGCTCCGGGTCGAGGCGGTCGATGAGGGTGAGGGCCTCCTCCGGAGTGGTGGTCGGCCCCAGCTTCACCCCGATCGGGTTGCTGATCCGCGAGGCGAACTCGATGTGCGCGCCGTCGAGTTGCCGGGTGCGTTCACCGATCCACACCATGTGCGCCGAGACGTCGTAGAGCCGGCCGCTGCGCGAGTCGGTGCGGGTGAGCGCACCCTCGTAGTCGAGCAGCAGCGCCTCGTGGGAGGCGAAGAACTCGACGGTCTTGAACTCCTCCGGGTCCACCCCGCAGGCGTTCATGAAGTTCAGCGCCCGGTCGATCTCGCGGGCCAGCGCCTCGTAGCGCTGCCCGGAGGGCGAGTTCTTCACGAAGTCCTGGTTCCAGGCGTGCACCTGGCGCAGGTCGGCGTAACCACCGGTGGTGAACGCCCGCACCAGGTTCAGCGTCGAGGCGGACGCCTGGTACATGCGCTTGAGCCGCTGCGGGTCGGGACGCCGCTCGGCCTCGGTGAACTCGAAGCCGTTCACCGAGTCACCGCGGTAGGTCGGCAGCGTGACGCCGTCCCGGGTCTCCGTCGGCTTCGACCGCGGCTTGCTGTACTGGCCGGCGATCCGGCCGACCTTCACCACCGGCACCGAGCCGGCGTAGGTGAGTACCGCTCCCATCTGGAGCAGCGTCTTCAGCTTGTTGCGGATGTGTTCGGCGGACACGCCGTCGAACGCTTCCGCGCAGTCGCCGCCCTGGAGCAGGAACGCCTCGCCTCGGGCGACGGCAGCCAGCCTGTCCTTCAGCTGGTCGCACTCACCGGCGAAGACGAGCGGCGGATAGGACTCCAGCTCGGCGATCACATCGCGCAGAGCCACGGCGTCCGGGTAGTCGGGCTGCTGCGCCGCGGGCAGGTCTCGCCAGGTGCGGGCACCGGCGTCGGTATTGGCGTTCACGGTCACGGGTCCAGGTTACGGGGTCGGGTCGGGCGTTCCGTGCGGTGACCGATGGGTGAGACGGACCGTCCACGGTGGACGCGGCTCGCCCGGCGCGGGCGGGCAGCGTCGCCGGCACCGCGCTGCGGTACGCTGCGGGCATGTTCGCGCACCCCGCTCTCCGTACCGCCCGCACCTGGTGGTGGCCCGTCTCACCGGCGGCCCACTGACTGCGCGTACGCGAACACGACGCACGCGAAGGCCGCCCCGGAGGGCGGCCTTTTCGCATGTGTGCGGGTCGTCACTCCTGATCGGTCGCTCCCCTGACTCGGATGCTCCGGAAGGAAGACCCCATGGCCCTGCACCGCCTGCTCGGCGAGGACCCTCCGCCGTTCGCCCTGCTGCGCCGCCGCACCCCCGGCCGCGATCCGCACACCGTCGAGGTCCTCGTCGGCGAGGTGACGGAGGTGGACCGGCTCGCGGCCGTGCCCGACGGCCCGCACGGGGCGCTGGCCCTGGTGCCGTTCCGGCAGATCGCCGAGCGGGGCTTCGACGTCACCGACGACGGCACACCGCTGTCGGTGCTGGTGCCCTCCGAGCGCCACGAGCTGCCGCTCGACGAGGCGCTGGCCGCGCTGCCGGACCACGCGGTGGACGTGCGGGACGCCGGCTTCGACGTCGCCGACGGTCCGTACGAGGAGATCGTGCGGCGAGTGGTCCGCGACGAGATCGGAACGGGCGAGGGCGCCAACTTCGTCGTCCGGCGCACCTTCCACGGGGAGATCACCGGCTACCGGCCGCAGGACGCGCTGGCCCTCTTCCGCAGGCTGCTCGCCACCGAGCGCGGCGCGTACTGGACGTTCGTGGTGCACACCGGGCGGCGCACGCTGGTCGGGGCCAGCCCCGAGGCGCACGTGCGGATGAGCGGCGGCACGGTCGTGATGAACCCGATCAGCGGCACCTACCGCTACCCGCCGGAGGGGCCGACCGTCGACGGCCTGCTGGAGTTCCTCGGCGACCGCAAGGAGCGCGAGGAGCTGTCCATGGTCGTCGACGAGGAACTGAAGATGATGTGCACCGTCGGCGACCGGGGCGGTGTGGTCGTCGGCCCGCGGCTGAAGGAGATGGCCCATCTCGCCCACACCGAGTACGAGCTGCGGGGCCGCAGCACGCTCGACGCCAGGTCGGTGCTGCGCGAGACGATGTTCGCCGCAACCGTGACGGGCAGCCCGGTGGAGAACGCCTGCCGGGTCATCCGGCGCCACGAACCGACCGGGCGCGGCTACTACGCCGGGGCGCTGGCCCTGTTCGGACCGCCGGCCGCGGACGGTTCGCAGGACCTGGACTCCCCCATCCTCATCCGGACCGCCGACGTGGACGCGGCGACCGGGCGGCTGCGGGTGCCCGTCGGCGCGACGCTGGTCCGCGACTCGGACCCGGCCGGCGAGGTCGCCGAG
>NZ_BAAHCA010000584.1:0-3142 GCF_054776295.1 Streptomyces sparsus | reverse complement strand
ACCGGCAGCACGACCGCCGGCACGCTCCGCAGGCGTACCGGTACGCGGGCGCCGTCGCCCGTGCCGGAGCCGTCGTCCGCGCCGGGGCCCGGACGCGCGTCCCCGGTCTCCGCGTGCCCGGTCGGGTCGGCTTCGGCAGTGGCGGGCAGGACGACGGTCAGCGGGGTGGAGTGGTGCGACGGGTCGTCCGGGAGCGGCTCAGCGCCGTGCGGGTGCCAGAAGGCGACGGTCGAGCTGCGGGGCGGGTCGGCAGGCAGGAAGACGGCCGCGCAGCCGGCGAGCGCGGACACCTGGGAGGGTGTGATTGCCGTTGTCCGTGACACAGCGCTGATGCATTCCTCAAATTTGACTACTGGGGTCGGAGGTCGCCGAGGGTACCCCACCGCCCGCGCCGGCGGAAACCGGGTACGGAGACGGTGTCCCACGTTGAGGAACGGCCCGGGCCCGCCGGGCGTTCACATGGAGGAAGCGGTATGTACGCCGCTGACGCGGAGGAGGCAGGAGTCTATGAGCACTCAGGGGAAGGTCGCGGTCGGCGGCGTGGCGGTGGGCCTGCTGCTGTTGATCTGGCTGCCGTTCTGGGCGGTGCTGCTGATCGTGTTCGGTGTGCCGGCGGTGGCGTATCTGACGCTGGACCCCTCGCAGCGCAGGCGGCTGCGCCGGGTCTCGCGCCGCAGGGAACTGGGTCGCTGAGCGGCTGAGAGCCTCGCGCACCGCCGGATCTCCGGTCCGGCGGTGCGACGGGTGGGGCCTGTGGGGGCCCGCTGTGGGCGGACGGCGCCGGGTGCGCTGTCCGCCCACACGGCTGCCTGCGGTCGGCTGCCTGCGGTCGTGCGAACGGTGGTCGCTCAGGACGCCCGGGGTTCCCCGCCATCCGAGGGGAGGGCCCCGAGAGCCGCCAACTGCTGCGCGAACGGGGTCACCGGTTCCGGTCCGCTCGCCGGAGCCGGCCGGTGGCGGACCAGCGTCGCCAGCTCGCCCGCCGCTCTGGCGATACGCTCACCCAGCGGGTCGGTCTGCCGGCCACCGCTCTGACCCCAGTCCTCGGACGCCGCGTAGACGGCGGTCGGGGCGACCTGCGCCCGCAGGAACGAGAACAGCGGCCGTACGGCGTGCTCCAGCGCCAGCGAATGCCGTGGCGTGCCGCCGGTCGCCGCGATCAGCACCGGCCTGCCGGTCAGCGTGTCCGCGTCGAGCACGTCGAAGAACGACTTGAAGAGTCCGCTGTAGGACGCGTTGAACACCGGCGTCGCGGCGATCAGCGCGTCGGCCCCGGACACCGTCGCTGTCGCCTCGCGCAGGGCGCGTGCCGAGAGACCGGTGACGGTGCGGTGTGCGATGTCGGTGGCCAGGTCGCGCAGCTCGATCACCTCCACCTCCACCGGGTGGTGGGGCGCGGCGCTCTCCAGCTGGGACCGGGTGGCCGCCGCGAGCCGGTCGGCGAGCAGCCGGGTCGAGGACGGCGTGCCCACACCGGCGGAGACGACGGCGATCCTTCGGGTGGTCATCGGTTGCTCCTGTTCCGTGCGGTCGGGGTCGTGCCCGCGACGAGGGGGCCTGGGGCTCCGGTGTCGGTGGCTGTCCGGGGGCGGGGTCCCTCCGCGGGACCGGGGGGCGTCGGCCGGGCGGGGGTCATCGGGCGTCGGCGTGGCGGGACGACTGCTGCCGCTCCGCTTCGTGCCGGGCGAGCAGGTCCGCGTGGGTGGGGCCGGCCGGCACCTCGACGGGACGGTTGCGGGCGAACTCCTCGCGGAGCACCGGCAGGACCTCCTCGCCGAGCAGGTCCAACTGCTCCAGCACGGTCTTCAGCGGCAGCCCGGCGTGGTCCATCAGGAAGAGCTGGCGCTGGTAGTCACCGAAGGACTCGCGGAAGGTCAGCGTCTTCTCGATGACCTCCTGCGGGCTGCCCACCGTGAGCGGGGTCTGCTCGGTGAACTCCTCCAGGGACGGCCCGTGCCCGTAGACCGGCGCGTTGTCGAAGTAGGGGCGGAACTCCTTCACGGCGTCCTGGGAGTTGCGGCGCATGAACACCTGGCCGCCCAGGCCGACGACGGCCTGCTCCGCGCTGCCGTGGCCGTAGTGGGCGTAACGCTCGCGGTAGAGGTTGACGAGCTGCTGGAAGTGCTCCTTGGGCCAGAAGATGTGGTTCGCGAAGAAGCCGTCCCCGTAGTAGGCGGCCTGCTCGGCGATCTCCGGGCTGCGGATCGAGCCGTGCCAGACGAAGGGCGGCACGCCGTCCAGCGGGCGCGGCGTGGAGGTGAAACCCTGCAGCGGGGTGCGGAAGTTGCCCTCCCAGTCCACCACGTCCTCCCGCCACAGCCTGTGCAGCAGCGCGTAGTTCTCGATGGCGAGCGGGATGCCCTGCCTGATGTCCTGCCCGAACCACGGGTACACCGGGCCGGTGTTCCCCCGTCCGAGCATCACGTCCACCCGGCCGTCCGCGAGGTGCTGCAGCATCGCGAAGTCCTCGGCGATCTTCACCGGGTCGTTCGTGGTGATCAGCGTCGTGGAGGTGGACAGGATCAGCCGCTCGGTGCGGGCGGCGACGTAACCGAGCATCGTCGTCGGGGAGGAGGGCACGAAGGGCGGGTTGTGGTGCTCGCCGGTGGCGAACACGTCCAGCCCGACCTCTTCCGCCTTGAGCGCGATGGCGACCATGGACTTGATCCGCTCGTGCTCGCTCGGCGCCCGGCCGGTCGTGGGGTCGGTGGTGACGTCTCCGACGGTGAAGATTCCGAACTGCACGGGACTCGCCCTCCATCTGATTGAAGATTCAACTATACGAACGATGCCCCCTGCCGCGGTATTCCCGGTGGTGCGGGCCGGTGGTGCGGGTCGGCGGTGCGGCTCGTGGTGTGGGCCGGTCGCGTGCGGAGCGGTGCACTCCGGTCCCGGCGCCGTGGGGCGGGGGTGGTGGACGCCGTGCGTGCCCACGTGGCTGACGGTCGGTGCCTGGAGAGGCGCGGTCGGTTCTGTGCGCTCCGCCGGGTGCGGCGGGAGCCGTCAGACGGGTACCGCGAGCGCGAGAAAGCAGTCGTCCCGGTCCGTGTAGGACGTCAGCTCCCAGCCCGCCCCGGCCAGCAGCGGACGCAGACGGGGCTCGGCGCGCAGGTCGTCCGGGCTCGCCCGCCGGCCATGGCGG
>NZ_BAAHCA010000583.1:0-3152 GCF_054776295.1 Streptomyces sparsus | reverse complement strand
CGCGTGGCGGAAGGCGGTGGTGGCGCCGTCCCGGTGCAGGCGCACCGTGCCGGGGCCGGCGGCGGTGAGCCGGGCGGCCACCGGTTCGGCGTCCCCGACCGCGACCTCGGCGTTCTCTGGCAGCCCTCTGACCCGTACCGCCACCGGGTCGTGGCCGGGCAGTTGCAGGCGGTGCACCGTCCAGGCGGGTTCGTCGCCGAGCCGCCAGCCGGACGGCACGGAGAACGGATCGGTCCAGCCCGAGGGCGGCTCGGCGGCCTCGGCGGTGCGCAGCAGCGCGACCGCCGTGTACACCTCGTCGGGGACGGCAGGCGGCACGAGGGAGGCGGCGTCGCGGTCCACCAGGCCGGTGTCGAGCCGCCCCTCGGCCACCGCGGGGTGGGCGAGCAGGGCGCGCAGGAAGGCCGTGTTGGTGTCGAGGCCGAGGACCGTGGTGGCCGACAGCGCGGTCCGCAGCCGGCGCAGCGCGGTGGGGCGGTCCGGGCCGTGCGCGATGACCTTGGCCAGCATCGGGTCGTAGGTGGTGCCGACCTCGGTGCCGGTGGTCAGCCCGGAGTCCACCCGGATGCCGGGCCCGCTCGGCTCGGCCAGCAGCCGCACGGTGCCGGCCGACGGCAGGAAGTCCACGCCGTCCCCGGTGACCCGCGCCGTCTCGGCGCAGATCCTGGCCTCCACGGCGTGGCCGTCGAGGCGGATGTCCCGCTGCCCGAAGGGCAGTTCCTCACCGGCCGCGACCCGCAGCTGCCACTCGACGAGGTCGATGCCGGTGATCAGTTCGGTGACGGGGTGCTCGACCTGGAGGCGGGTGTTCATCTCCATGAAGCAGTAGGCGCCCGGGTCGTCGCCGGGCACGATGAACTCGACGGTGCCGGCGCCGCGGTAGCCGCAGGAGCGGGCCGCGTTGACGGCGGCCTCGCCCATGGCGGCGCGGGTCGCCTCGTCCAGCAGCGGGCTCGGCGCCTCCTCGATGATCTTCTGGTGGCGGCGCTGGAGCGAGCACTCGCGCTCACCGAGGTGCACGACGTTGCCGTGGTCGTCGGTGAGCACCTGGATCTCGATGTGCCGGGGTCCCTCGATCCAGCGTTCCACCAGCAGGGTGTCGTCGCCGAAGGCGCCGCGGGCGGTGCGGCGGGCGGCGGCGATCTCCTCCGCGAGCCGGTCGGCGTCGTGCACCAGCCGCATGCCCTTGCCGCCGCCGCCCGCGGACGGCTTGAGCAGCACCGGCATGCCGATGCGGCGGGCGGCCTCCTCCAGCCGGGGGTCGTCGAGGGTGCTGCCCGACGAGCCGGGCACCACGGGCACACCGGCGGCGGCCACCGTCTCCTTGGCCCGGATCTTGTCGCCCATCAGCTCGATGGCGTCGGCGGACGGGCCGATGAAGGCCAGCCCGGCGTCGGTCACGGCCCGGGCGAAGGCGGCGTTCTCGGCGAGGAAGCCGTAGCCGGGGTGCACGGCCTGCGCCCCGGTGCGGGCGGCGGCGTCCAGCAGCGCCGGGATGTGCAGGTAGCTCTCCGCGGCGGGCGGCGGGCCGATGCGCACGGCCTCGTCGGCCTCCCGGACGTGCCGGGCGCCCGCGTCGGCGTCGCTGTACACGGCGACCGAGCGCACGCCCAGTTCCCGCAGCGTGCGGATGACCCGCACGGCGATCTCACCGCGGTTGGCGATCAGTACGGTGTCGAACATCCTCAAAGCGGTCCCTCACATCCGGAAGACGCCGAAGCCGGGCTCACCCAGCGGGGCGTTGGCACAGGCGGTCAGGGCCAGACCCAGCACGGTGCGGGTCTGCAGCGGGTCGATGACGCCGTCGTCCCACAGGCGGGCGGTGGCGTAGTAGGCGTTGCCCTGCGTCTCGTACTGCTCCCGCACGGGCGCCTTGAAGGCCTCCTCGGCCTCGGTCGGCCACTCCTCACCGCGGGCGGCGAGCTGGTCGCGCTTGACGGTGGCGAGGACCGAGGCGGCCTGCTCGCCGCCCATCACGGAGATCTTGGCGTTGGGCCACATCCACAGGAAGCGCGGCGAGTAGGCCCGGCCGCACATCGAGTAGTTGCCCGCGCCGTAGCTGCCGCCGATGACGACCGTCAGCTTCGGCACCCGGGTGCAGGCGACGGCGGTGACCATCTTGGCCCCGTGCTTGGCGATGCCGCCGGCCTCGTAGTCGCGGCCGACCATGAAGCCGGAGATGTTCTGGAGGAACAGCAGCGGGATGCCGCGCTGGTCGCACAGCTCGATGAAGTGCGCGCCCTTCTGGGCGGACTCGGAGAACAGGATGCCGTTGTTGGCGACGATGCCCACCGGGTGGCCGTGCAGGTGCGCGAAGCCGGTGACGAGCGTGGTGCCGAACTCGGCCTTGAACTCCTGGAAGCGGGAGCCGTCGGTGAGGCGGGCGATGACCTCGCGCACGTCGTAGGGGGTGCGGGAGTCCGCGGGCACCGCGCCGTAGAGGCCGGCCGGGTCAACGGCCGGCTCCTCCACCGGCCGCACCGACCACGGCAGCGGCCCGCGCCTGGGCAGCGTGCCGACGATGCCGCGGACGATGCGCAGCGCGTGCGCGTCGTCCTCGGCGAGGTGGTCGGTGACGCCGGAGACCCGGGAGTGCACCTCGCCGCCGCCGAGTTCCTCGGCGGTGACGACCTCGCCGGTGGCTGCCTTCACCAGCGGCGGCCCGCCGAGGAAGATGGTGCCCTGGCCGCGGACGATGACGGCCTCGTCGCTCATCGCCGGCACGTAGGCGCCGCCCGCGGTGCAGGAGCCGAGCACAGCGGCGATCTGCGGGATGCCGGCCCCCGACATGCGGGCCTGGTTGTAGAAGATGCGCCCGAAGTGCTCGCGGTCGGGGAAGACCTCGTCCTGCATCGGGAGGAAGGCGCCGCCGGAGTCCACCAGGTACAGGCAGGGCAGGCGGTTCTCCAGGGCCACCTCCTGGGCGCGGAGGTGCTTCTTGACCGTCATCGGGTAGTAGGTGCCGCCCTTGACGGTGGCGTCGTTGGCGACGACGACCACCTCACGCCCGGAGACCCGGCCGATGCCGGCGATGACGCCGGCGGCGGGGGCCTGGTCGTCGTAGAGGCCGTCGGCGGCCAGCGGGGCCAGCTCCAGGAAGGGCGAGCCGGGGTCCAACAGGGCGTCTACGCGGTCCCGCGGCAAGCTTCTCG
>NZ_BAAHCA010000582.1:0-3153 GCF_054776295.1 Streptomyces sparsus | reverse complement strand
CGGCTGGTCGGCGCCGGCCGGCGCGTCGGTGTGCTGCTGCTGTGCCACGACTCAGACGTCCCCGCTGCCCTTGTTGTCCCTGGCGCCCTCGGAACCGCCCTTGGCGGTCTCGGGGCGCGCGGCGTCCGCCACCGGCGCATCGTCCTCGGCGTCGTCTTCGAGGTCCTCCGGCTTGCGGTAGGGGTCGGCGTCGCCCGCGTAGGTGGCGCCGGAGGACGCCTGGCGCACCTGGTCGTCCGCGGCCTTGGCCCTCGCCAGCAGCTCGGTGATGGCCCGGGCGTTCTCCGGCAGTGCGTCGGGGACGAACTCCAGCGACGGGGTGAACCGCACCCCGGTCTGGCGGCCGACCTCCGAGCGCAGCACCCCCTTGGCGGACTCCAGCGCCGCGGCGGACGCGGCGCGCTCCTCCTCGTCTCCGTAGACCGTGTAGAAGACGGTCGCCTCCCGCAGGTCTCCGGTGACCCGGGTGTCGGTGATCGTCACATAGCCGAGCCGCGGGTCCTTGATGCGTCGCTGGAGGGTCTCCGCGACGACGACCCGGATGCGGTCAGCCAGCTTGCGTGCCCGCGCGGTGTCGGTCATGCGCTCACTCTCTTCTGTTCGTTCGGTGGTCGTGCTACTCGTCGTCATCAGTCGTCGTCGCCGTGGAACCGCCGTCGTACGGACAGCAGCTCCACTTCGGGGCGTGCGGCGACCATCCGCTCGCAGCGGTCGAGCACGTCGGCGAGGTGTGCGGCGTCCCCCGACACCGCGGCCAGGCCGATACGGGCCCGGCGGTACAGGTCCTGGTCGCCCACCTCCGCCGCGCTCACCGCGTACTTGCGCTGGAGCTCGGCGACGATCGGGCGGACGGCGGAGCGCTTCTGCTTCAGCGAGTGGACGTCGCCGAGCAGGAGGTCGAAGGACAGTGTCCCTGTGTACATGCGGTTGCGGGTCAGAGCCGACCCGTGAGGCCTCGTCCGTATGAGTGGATTATGAGTGGATCCCGTCAAACGGTACACGCAACGGCTGCGGTGATCGACGGGATTACCCCGCAGGCCCGGGGGCTCCGCGGGTGGCCCGGACAGCGGCCTGGGCCGGCGGGCAGGACGTCTCCGCCCTGCCCGCCGGCCCAGTGCCCGTCACCGGTGTGCGTGGATCAGCCGCGCGGCTTCTCCCGCATCTCGTAGGTGGCGATGACGTCGTCGACCTTGATGTCGTTGAAGCTGCCGAGGTTGATACCGCCCTCGAAGCCTTCCCGGATCTCGGTGACGTCGTCCTTGAAGCGACGCAGGCCCACGATGTTGAGGCTTTCCGCGACGACCTTGCCGTCGCGGAGGAGCCGGGCCTTGGTGTTGCGCTTGACCTCGCCGGAACGGATGAGGACACCCGCGATGTTGCCGAGCTTGGAGGAGCGGAAGATCTCGCGGATCTCCGCCGTGCCCAGCTCGACCTCTTCGTACTCCGGCTTCAGCATGCCCTTCAGGGCCGCCTCGATCTCCTCGATCGCCTGGTAGATGACCGAGTAGTAGCGGACGTCCACGCCTTCGCGCTCGGCCATCTGCGTCGCGCGCCCCTCGGCGCGGACGTTGAAGCCGATGACGATGGCGTCGGAGCCGGACGCGAGGTTGATGTCCGACTCGGTGACCGCACCCACACCGCGGTGCAGCACCCGGATGTCGACCTCTTCGCCGACGTCGAGCTGGAGCAGCGAGGACTCGAGAGCCTCGACCGAACCGGACGCGTCGCCCTTGATGATGAGGTTGAGCTGCTCGACCTGGCCGGCCTTGAGCACCTTGTCCAGGTCCTCCAGCGACACCCGGCGGGTGCGCTTGGCGAACGCGGCGTTGCGCTCACGGGCGGCGCGCTTCTCGGCGATCTGACGGGCCGTGCGGTCCTCGTCCACCACCAGGAAGTTGTCACCCGCGCCGGGCACGTTGGTCATACCGAGCACCAGTGCCGGGGTCGAGGGACCGGCCTCGGTGATGTTGGCGCCCTTGTCGTCGAGCATGGCCCGGACGCGGCCGTAGGCGTCGCCGACGACCATCGTGTCGCCGACCCGCAGGGTGCCGCGCTGGACCAGCACCGTGGCCACCGCACCGCGACCGCGGTCCAGGTGGGCCTCGATGGCGATGCCCTGGGCGTCCTGCTCCGGGTTGGCGCGCAGGTCGAGGGAGGCGTCCGCGGTGAGGACCACGGCCTCCAGCAGGCTGTCGATGTGCAGGCCCTGCTTGGCGGAGATGTCGACGAACATGGTGTCGCCGCCGTACTCCTCGGCCACCAGCCCGAACTCGGTGAGCTGACCGCGCACCTTGGTCGGGTCGGCACCCTCGACGTCGATCTTGTTCACCGCGACGACGACCGGCACACCGGCGGCCTTGGCGTGGTTCAGCGCCTCGACCGTCTGCGGCATGACGCCGTCGTTGGCCGCCACCACGAGGATCGCGATGTCGGTCGACTTCGCACCGCGGGCACGCATGGCGGTGAACGCCTCGTGACCGGGGGTGTCGATGAAGGTGATCTTGCGCTCTTCACCGTTGACGTCGGTCTTCGCCTGGTAGGCACCGATGTGCTGGGTGATGCCGCCGGCCTCGCCCTCGATGACGTTGGTCTTGCGGATCGCGTCCAGCAGGCGGGTCTTGCCGTGGTCGACGTGACCCATGACGGTGACCACCGGCGGGCGGGTGACGAGTGCTTCCTCGCCGCCCTCGTCCTCGCCGAACTCGATGTCGAAGGAACCGAGAAGCTCGCGGTCCTCCTCCTCCGGGCTGACGATCTGGACGACGTAGTTCATCTCCTCGCCGAGGAGGTGCAGCGTCTCGTCCGGTACCGACTGGGTCGCGGTGACCATCTCGCCCAGGTTGAACATGACCTGGACCAGCGACGCCGGGTTGGCGTTGATCTTCTCCGCGAAGTCGGTGAGCGACGCACCGCGCGACAGCCGGACGGTCTCGCCCTTGCCGCGCGGCAGCATCACGCCGCCGACCGACGGGGCCTGCATGGCCTCGTACTCCTGGCGCCGCTGCCGCTTCGACTTGCGGCCACGACGCGCCGGACCACCGGGACGGCCGAAGGCGCCCTGGGTTCCACCGCGGCCGGGACCGCCGGGACGACCGGCGAAACCGGGACGACCGCCACCGGGACCACCGGGACGGCCGGCGAAACCGCCGCCAC
>NZ_BAAHCA010000581.1:0-3157 GCF_054776295.1 Streptomyces sparsus | reverse complement strand
GGCCGGCCCGCGCCGACCCGCCGTTCCGGCGGTGGCCGGCAACGGCTGGCCGAGGCCGCTCAGGGCACGTCGCGGGTGGCGACCATGCGGACCGCCGCGCTGTGCAGCGTCGCCCCGTCCGGACCGTGCACATGGGAGACGCCTGCGCCGGTGAAGGTGCCACCGTGCAGCACGGCCCGCTGGTCGACGTCCACCCAGCCCACGCACGTGCCGCGGCGGTCGTAGACCGGCTCGGCGATGCGGAACGAGAACGTGTCGGAGGCGGTGGCCGTCCAGGTGCCGGCGCCCCCGGCGCTGAGAAAGGCGCGTCCGTCCGGGGTGAAGTGCACGGTTGCCGTCGACGTCTCCCGAGGCCGGCTCACCCGGGCCTGCCAGCTGCCGACCGGGCTGTGGCGTTCCACTGTGGCGGTCATCCGGCCACTCTGCGCGGCCGGGCTCGACCCCGGCTCGAACCCGCGGCCCCAGCTGCACGAACCCGCGGCTGCATGGACCCGGTCCCGCGGCGCGGAACGACGAACCGGCGGGCGCTCCCGGCCCCGGGAAGCGCCCGCCGGCGTGGCCCGTCGCCTACCGGGAGTGGAACACCTCGCGGGTGACGGCGTCGGGGCCGTCGTACTCCGTGTCCGGCAGCGACTCGATCTTCTCCACCAAGCCGCTGTCGGCACCGTTGTCACGGGCCAGCGAGGCCAGGTCCGCTCGGCTCGCTGGATAGTCGGCGTTCTTGAGTGCCTTCTGCAGTTCGATGGGATCGGTATCGGCCATCAGTCAATCCTTTCCGGTCATTCCCGTCACGGCGTGCGCGAAGTACCCGAAAGCCGGCAGAGCATGCTGAAACACCCAGCCCGTGCGGCCGAACGGGGACACCTCGACTGGCCCCACCCGCCCGCGTCCGCCGCGCGTGCCCGCCCCGCACCGGCCATCCGCAGCGTGGACAGATCCCGTCCGCCACCGCCGGCCGGTCTAAGGTCGCTCCCCATGAGCAACGGTGACATCGACGAGTCCGTCCAGGCGGAACTCACCCGGCTGCGCGAGAGCATCGACAACATCGACGCCGCGGTCGTGCACATGCTGGCGGAACGCTTCAAGTGCACCCAGCAGGTGGGCCGCCTCAAGGCCGCCCACGCCCTGCCGCCGGCCGACCCGTCCCGCGAGGCGCGGCAGATCGCCCGGCTGCGGCAGCTCGCCGAGAGCGCCCGGCTGGACCCGGCCTTCGCCGAGAAGCTGCTGACGTTCATCATCGCCGAGGTGATCCGCCACCACGAGACCATCGCCCGCTCCTGACCGGGCCCCCGTCCCCGCACCCCGCTGCGCGCCCGCAGCGGGGTGCGGCAGCATGTCCCCATGTCCGTACTGACGCGCGACGAAGCGCAGACCCGAGCACACCTCCTCGACGTCCACCGCTACACCATCGACCTCGACCTCACCCGCGGCGAGGAGGTCTACGGCAGCACCACCCGGGTCGACTTCACGGCCCGCACGGACGGTGACACCTTCGTCGAAGTGCGCCCGGCCGCCGTGCGCCGGGTCGTGCTCGACGGCCGGGAGCTGGCCCCCGAAGCCGAGGGCGGACGCATCCGGCTCGACGCGCTCACCCCGGGCACCCACCACCTGCTCGTCGAGGCCGACATGCGCTACTCGCACACCGGCGAGGGCATGCACCGCTTCACCGACCCCGCCGACGGCCTGACCTACCTCTACACCCAGTGCTGTCAGTCGGACGCCCCGCTCGTCTTCGCCTGCTTCGACCAGCCGGACCTGAAGGCCGAGTTCGACGTCACCGTCACCGCGCCCGAAGGGTGGACGGTGCTCGGCAACGGCGTGACCACACCCGTCGAGGGCAGCCCCGGCCGATGGGAGTGCGCCACCACCCCGCCGATCAGCACCTACCTGATGGCGGTGGCGGCCGGCCCCTACCACTCGGTCCGCACCGAGCACGCCGGCCTGCCCTTCGGCCTGCACGTACGGCGCTCCCTCGCCGAGCACCTCGACGCGGACGCCGCGGAACTGCTCGACATCACCAGGCGCTGCTTCGACCGCTACCACGAGATCTTCGACGAGCCCTACCCCTTCGACTCCTACGACCAGGCCTTCGTCCCCGAGTTCAACAGCGGGGCCATGGAGAACCCCGGACTGGTCACCTTCCGCGACGAGTTCATCCACCGCTCCGCCGTCACCGACACCCAGCGGCAGAGCCGCGGCATGGTCATCGCACACGAGATGGCACACATGTGGTTCGGCGACCTGGTCACCCTGCGCTGGTGGGACGACATCTGGCTGAACGAGTCGTTCGCCGAGTACATGGGCTTCCAGGTGCTGGCCGACGCCACCCACTGGACGGGCACCTGGACGGACTTCGCGATCAACCGGAAGAGCTGGGGCTACGACGCCGACCAGCGGCCGTCCACCCACCCCGTCGCACCCGCCCCCGAGGACGTGCCGGACACCGCCGCCGCCCGGCTCAACTTCGACGGCATCTCCTACGCCAAGGGGGCCTCGGCCCTGCGCCAACTGGTCAGCTGGCTCGGCCCGAAGAACTTCCTGGCCGGCATCAACGAGCACTTCACCCGGCACCGGTTCGGCAACGCCACCCTCGCCGACTTCCTCGACTCGCTCGCCGGCTCCACCGACCGCGACGTGCACACCTGGGCCGGGCACTGGCTGCGCACCACGGGCGTCGACACGCTCACCCCCGAACCGGGCCCCGGGAAGGAGCCCGGCACCTGGCAGCTCGACGTGCGGCACGACGGAAGCCGCCCGCACCGGGTGCTCGCCGGCTGCTACGACCGTGCCCCCGCCGACCCGGCCCGCCTCGTCCTGCGCGACCGGGTCGAGGTGGACGTGCCCCAGCCGCCCGGCCGGACGGCCCTCACCCTCCCCGGACCCCGCCCCGACCTCGTGCTGCTCAACGACCAGGACCTCGGCTACGCCAAGGTCCGCCTCGACCCCGACTCCTGGGCCTGCGCGCGCGAGGCGCTGTCCGGCCTGCCGGATCCGCTCAGCCGGGCAGTCGTCTGGAACGCCGCCCGGGACATGGTCAGAGACGGTGAGCTGCCGCCGGCCGCCTACCTGGAGGCCGCTGCCGCGCACCTGCCGCGGGAGAGCGACAACGCGGTGGTGCAGGGCGTCCTGGCCTTCGCCCGCCACCACGTCGCCGACC
>NZ_BAAHCA010000580.1:0-3162 GCF_054776295.1 Streptomyces sparsus | reverse complement strand
GACGAGGCCGCCGACCGGCTCGGAACCGGCCGCGGGCCGGAAGCCCACGGCAGCCCGGGCACGCCCGGACCACCGGCGCCACTCCCGCCGCCCGGGGCACCGGGAACGCCGGCCACACCGAGAAAGGGGGACAGGAGATGCGGGTAGCCCTCTTCGTCACCTGCGTGAACGACCTGCTCCACCCCGGCACCGGCCGGGCGGTCGTGCGGCTGCTGGAACGGCTCGGGGTGGACGTGGACTTCCCGCCCGCCCAGAGCTGCTGCGGGCAGCCCCAGTACAACACCGGATACCGTCACGAGGCCGAGCCGCTGATGCGCCGCTTCGACGCGGCCTTCGCCGGCTACGACCACGTCGTCACCCCCTCCGGCTCGTGCGCCGCGATGGTCCGCGACAACTACCCCCGCATCGGCGCCCGCGCCAGCGCCGAGGGCCGCGGCGCCGAACTGTCCGAGGCGGCCGACCGGGCCGTCGCCAGGACCTACGAGCTCACCGAGTTCCTCGTCGACGTACTGGGGGTGACCGACGTCGGCGCGTACTTCCCGCACACCGTGACCTACCACCCCACCTGCCACGGGCTGCGCATGCTGGGCCTGGACGACCGGCCGCGCAGACTGCTCGAACAGGTCAGGGGGATCGAGCTGCGTGAACTGCCCGGCGCGGAGGAGTGCTGCGGCTTCGGCGGCACCTTCGCCGTGAAGAACGAAGCGGTCTCGGCGGCGATGGGCGCGGACAAGGCCCGCCACATCAGGAGCACCGGAGCCGAGGCCGTGTGCACCGTCGACAACTCCTGCCTGCTGCACATCGGCGGCACGCTCGCCAGGCAGGGCGCCGCCGTCCGGCCCGTGCACCTCGCGGAGATCCTGGCCTCGACCGAGGAGGAGCCCCACACATGAGCGCCAGCAACGGCACCTACCTGGGCATGCCCGCCTTTCCGACGGCGGCACGCGAGGCCGTCCGCGACGAGAGACTGCGCGGCAACCTGCGGCACGCCACCCGTACCATCCGCGACAAGCGTGCGCAGGCCGTCGCGGAACTTCCCGACTGGGCGCAGCTGCGGGAGGCGGGCAAAGCCGTCAAGGACCGCACGCTGCGCCACCTCGACCGCTACCTCCTGCAACTGGAGGAGGCGGTCACGTCGGCGGGCGGCACCGTGCACTGGGCCGTGGACGCCGACGAGGCCAACCGCATCGTGGCCGACCTGGTGAAGGCGACCGGCGAGCGGGAGGTGGTCAAAGTCAAGTCGATGGCCACCCAGGAGACCGGCCTCAACGAGGCGTTGGCGGCCGAGGGCATCCGCGCGTACGAGACCGACCTCGCCGAGCTCATCGTGCAACTGGGCGACGACCTGCCCTCGCACATCCTGGTACCCGCCATCCACCGCAACCGCGGCGAGATCCGCGAGGTCTTCGCCGACAGGATGGGCAGTTGGGGACGGCCCGCACCGGAAGGGCTGACCGACGCCCCCACCGAGCTCGCCGAAGCCGCCCGCCTGCACCTGCGGGAGAAGTTCCTGCGCGCCAAGGCCGCCGTCTCCGGCGCCAACTTCATGGTCGCCGAGACCGGCACCCTGGTCGTGGTGGAGTCCGAGGGCAACGGCCGCATGTGCCTGACCCTGCCGGAGACGCTGATCTCGGTCGTGGGCATCGAGAAGGTCGTACCGACCTGGCAGGACCTGGAGATCTACCTCCAACTGCTGCCCCGCTCCTCGACGGCGGAGCGGATGAACCCCTACACCAGCACCTGGACGGGCACCACGGACGGCGACGGGCCGAGCGCCTTCCACCTGGTGCTGCTGGACAACGGACGCACGGACACCCTCGCCGACGAGGTGGGACGGCAGGCGCTCCGCTGCATCCGCTGCTCCGCCTGCCTCAACGTGTGCCCGGTGTACGAGCGGGCCGGCGGCCACGCCTACGGCTCGGTCTACCCGGGACCGATCGGAGCGATCCTCAGCCCCCAACTGCGCGGCACCGGCAGTGAGGTGGACGCTTCACTGCCGTACGCCTCCTCCCTGTGCGGCGCCTGCTACGAGGTCTGCCCCGTCGCCATCGACATCCCCGAGGTGCTCGTGCACCTCAGGGAGCGGGTGGTCCAAGGGGGTGAGGTGACACGGAAGGGCGAGAAGGTCACCATCCGGCCCGCCAAGGGCCACACCGCGGAACGCGCGGCCATGCGCGCGGCACGCTGGACCCTGGACCACCCCCGGGCCTGGCGCGCCGGGCAGCGCCTGGCGGCCCGCACCCGCCGCTTCCACCCCGCGCGGCTGCCGGGCCCCGGCCGGGCGTGGAGCGACTCCAGGGCGCTGCCGCAAGTGCCCGAGGAGTCCTTCCGGGACTGGTGGCAGCGCACCCGAGGAGGCGCCGGATGAACAGCAGGGAACGGATCCTGGCGCGGGTGCGGGAGGCCCTCGCCGACGTGCCCGACGAGGAGGACCCGCAGGACGTGCGCGTCGCACGCGACTACCTGCACGTGCACGGCGACCGGGACGCGGCGCAGAGGGTGGCGCTGCTCGCCGACAACCTCACCGAGTACCGTGCCGCGGTCCATCGCACCACCCGCGCTGACCTGGCCGCCCTGATCGGCCGCCTGCTGGCGGAGCGCGGTTCCCGCTCGGTGGTCGTGCCGCCCGGACTGCCGGCGGGATGGCTGCCCGAGCGCGGACTCGACCACGTCAGGCGGGTGGACGACCGGCAGACGAGCACCCCGGAGGAACTGGACGCGGTGGACAGCGTGCTCACCGGTTGCGCGGTGGCCATCGCCGAGACCGGCACGCTCGTCCTCGACGCCGGCCCCGACCAGGGACGGCGCCGCATCACCCTGGTACCCGACCACCACATCTGCGTGGTCCACGTCCCGGGCCAGGTCGTCGACTCGGTGGCCCAGGCACTGGCCCTGCTGGATCCTCGAAGGCCGCTGACCTGGATCTCGGGTCCTTCCGCGACCAGTGACATCGAACTGGACCGGGTCGAGGGCGTGCACGGCCCCCGCACCCTCGAAGTGATCCTCGTCGACGCCCCGGCCGACGCCACCGGCTGACGCCCCCGCTGAGACGCTCGCCCGGCTACTCGCGGAAGGGCTCCACCCGCACCGGTCCCACCCGCAGCGGCGGCTCTCCGGGCGGGCGCCGCGTCCGGACGTCCACGACCACCACGGGCCGCGGCC
>NZ_BAAHCA010000579.1:0-3166 GCF_054776295.1 Streptomyces sparsus | reverse complement strand
CCACGCCCACCGCTCGCCCCCGACGCAGCCTTGCCGCCCGACGGCGCCGCCACCCCGCGGCGCTCACCGCCCTGCCGCGGGAGCGGACCCGACCGCCGGGACGACCCTGGCCCGCGAAGATCCAGGACTCGAGCGATATGCCTTCGAGGCTCGGCCTCCGTGGCAGCTATGCTTCGGGGGCGGGCCGTTAGCTCAATTGGCAGAGCAGTGGACTTTTAATCCATTGGTTGTGGGTTCGAGTCCCACACGGCCTACCGACAGCAGTGCGGCACCAGCTCGCCCACCTGCCTCTCAGCGCCCCGATCGGCTTCGGCCGGTCGGGGCGTCCGCCGTTCCCGTCGCGGCAGCGGAGGGCTCCGCAGGTCCACGGGCGGGCTGTCCGGTCAACGATCCACCGCTGCCGGACGGGCCCGTGCGGCAGCGGCACGGCGCCGGGCAACACGCCGGGCGGCAGAGCGTGCGGCACGCCGCCGCAGAGTGCGTCGCATGAGGGCCGCCCCGCCGTCCGCCCCGCGGCGGGGCGCACCGTTCCCGACCTGGGGTGGAGGCGCGGCGGCGGGAGTGACCGGAACGGTTCTCGGGTACCCGACCGGCGGCGCCGGATCGGCGCGTGTGATCGCGTCGCTCCCGGCGGCGCCCCGGCAGGTGAGGAGGCGGCTGATCATGAACGGTGTCGACCCGGCGGAGCTTTCCGACGAGCAGCTGGTCAAGGAGCTGGAGACGCTCCATCGCACCCGGCACGAGACGTTGCTGCACGGTTCGCAGGACGCGCTGTCCGCGCACAGCGAGCGGAGCGCGCAGCTGGAGACGGAGTACCTGCGGCGCAACCCGCAGCGCCAGGTCGACCCGGAGCGCACCCGTGAAGGGGCACGCGCCCGGGAGCAGTGACGACGCCCCGTCAGCTCCCGGGAGTCGAACGCGCACGCATCTGTGCTGGTAGGAGCGTCGCAGCGGGCCGGGTGTGACGAGGGGCACGGGTCGGTGCGGCTGCTCGTTGGTAACATCACGATCACGACCTCGAGTTGGGCAGTCAGCTCGCGGCGGGGCTCTTTGGCGCGCCGTTCTCCGTACCGCTGACCAGCGGTGGAGACCGGTGCGTCTGTCGAGCCCTCGTCAGCAGCGAGTTGCGCCGCCGTACAGCCCGTCCCCGGAGCGGGCTGCCCGGTAATGGCGCCCCGACTTCCGAGGGAATGCCGTGAAGAACGAAATCGTCGGCCGGTTCACCTACCAGCTGGCCAGCGACACCTGGACCTGGTCGGACACCATGTTCCGGCTCTACGGGTTGACACCCGGCCAGGTCGCGCCGACGACTTCGCTGATCACCCGGCACCTCAGCCCCGAGGACCGGGACCACATCCTCGGCCTGTTCACCGCGTCCCTGCACGAGGACGGCCAGCCGCTGGCCCGGCTGCACCGGATCGCGGCCTCGGACCGTGACCGCACCGTCGTCACCCTCGTCGAGCGGGCCTCCGCCCCGGGGGCCTCCCCGGAGCTGCGGGGGTACACCGCGGACATCACCGTGCCGCTGCACGAGGCGGCCTCGGAGCGCGCCCGGCAGGACATCGAGGCGGCGGTCGAGTCGCACAGCATCATCGACCAGGCGGTGGGCGCGCTCATGCTGGTCCACGGCCTGGACGACCACACCGCCATCAGCCTGCTGCGGTGGTTCTCGCAGCACTCCAACACCAAGCTGCGCACCCTGGCCGAGCGCATCGTGCACAGCACCCGCCACGGCATCCCGCTGCCGCGCGAGACCACGCACGCGTTGGACGCGGCGATCAGTGACGCGGCGATCGACGAGAGCCCTCTCTCCCAGGTGCTGCCCACGCCGCCCGGGGTGCGCAGCCACGCGCTGCACGTCGAGGTGCAGCAGTTCGCCTCCGAGGTCGTGCTGTGCGTCCGGGGGTCGGTGGACCTGACGGCCACCCCCGAGTTCGTGGGCGCGCTCTCGGAGCTGGCCCTCACCGGCGGCTCGGGGCGTCCCGGCCTGGTGGTCGACCTGCGGGACGTCACGCATGTCAGCTCCGCGGCCCTGGCGGAACTGCGGCGCTTCAAGGAGCGCGCCGCGCAGCAGGACCGCACGGTGCGCATCCTGCCGGCCGCCGAGCTTCCCGCTGAGACCTTCGGGGGCCTGCTCGGCTGAGGAACCGGATCAGCAGCCGTCTGATGTGCCGGCTTTGTCGATTTCTCGCCTTTTTGGGGGTGGTCGCTGTTTCGCCGACGCGTTCGACGGGAACGTAGGGGGCGGACCCCGGGGAGCTGACGCCTGGTGCTGCTCCGGGGATTTCGAGAGGCGTCGGTTGGTCGGTATCCGCGCCGTTACCGGATGCGGAACCGAGACGGCCGGAGGAGGTGCCATTGACATCCCGGACTGGGTTCGGATCCGGTGGGCTGGGGGAGCAGGCGCTGGCCCAGCTGCACTCGCTGCTGCTCGGCACCGAACGGCTTGAGGAGTTCCTCGAGGACCTGGTGAAGCTGACGGCCACGGAGCTGGGCGTCGACTGCGGCATCACCATCCGGCCCGACGGCCGCCCCACGACGGCCGCCGCGAGTGACGCGCGGGTGGGCCGCTTCGACGAGGCCCAGTACGAGCGCGATCGCGGTCCCTGCCTGGAGGCGCTCAACACCGGGCGGCCCAATCTGGTGCCGGACATGCGGGACGAACGCCGGTGGGGCGAGTACGGCCCTGCCAGTCTGGAGGCGGGGGTGGGGAGCGTCTACGCGCTGCCGCTGACGCCCTTCGGCCACGACCGCCCCCTCGGTGTGATGAACCTGTACTCCACCGAACCGTGCACCTTCGACGCCGCGACGCGCAGCGAGGCACGGAGCTTCGCGACGTACGCGGCAGGCGCTCTCGGTGTCGCGGTGAAGATCGCCGGGCACGTCGAGTTCGGTCAGGACCTCCAGGCCGCACTGCGGTCGAGGGCGGTCATCGACCAGGCGCTCGGTGTGATCATGGCGCAGCAGCGCTGCGGACCGGAGCAGGCCTTCGAGATGCTGCGGCGCATCTCGCAGAACCGGAACATCAAACTGCACCAGGTCGCCGCGGCGATCGTGCAGCGGGTCAGCGGTGAACCGCCGCAGCCGGGCGCGATCGAGCCGCGCGGCCGGGGGCCGTCCCCACGGCGCCAGTGATGCCGGGAGCGGCGCCACGGCCCCACTGCCC
>NZ_BAAHCA010000578.1:0-3168 GCF_054776295.1 Streptomyces sparsus | reverse complement strand
AGCGCGCGGTGCAGGGCGGTGCGCACGGCGGGCAGTTCGGCGATCGGCAGGCGGAGGGAACCGGCGACCGCGTCCTGCTCCGGGACGGCTCCGGTGGACGACTCGGCGGCCCCGGGCGCGGCGTGGGAGGGCCGGGTCGAGAGGGTGAGCGTCACGGTGGTGCCGTCGTCACCGGCGACCGCGACCCGGAGGACGCCGTCGCCGATCGGCAGTTCGCTGGTGTGCCGGAACGCCATGGAAGCAACCCCTCAGCAGACTGAGCCCGCCCCTCCTCGGACGGAGAGGCGTGAACCCTGGTGATTGCCTCCATTCTCCCAGCCACCACTGACAGTCGAGCGGGGCTCAGCCCTTGTCGAGGTACTCTTCGCGGTCCTTGTCGAGCAGCGCGTCGAGCGCCGTGCGCAGCTCCGGGAGGCGCTCCAGGGTCGGGTCGGCCGCCACCACGGCGGTGGCCTCCGCCCGCGCCTGCTCGATGATCTCCTCGTCGTCGATGACGGTGAGCATGCGCAGGCTGGACCGGACGCCGGACTGGGCCTGGCCCAGCACGTCGCCCTCCCGGCGCTGCTCCAGGTCGATCCGGGACAGTTCGAAGCCGTCCAGGGTGGCGGCTGCGGCGTCCAGCCGGGCCCGGGCACCGGCCTCCTCGAGCATCTCGGTGACCAGCAGGCACAGGCCCGGCGCCGACCCCCGGCCCACCCGGCCGCGGAGCTGGTGCAGTTGGGAGACGCCGAAGCGGTCCGCGTCCATGATCGCCATGACGGTGGCGTTGGGCACGTTGACGCCGACCTCGATGACGGTGGTGGCCACCAGGACGTCCACCTCCCCGGCGGCGAAGCGCCGCATGACGTCGTCCTTCACGTCCGGTTGCAGCCTGCCGTGCAGGACCTCCACGCGCAGCCCGGCGAGCGGGCCCTCGGCGAGCTGCCGGGCGACGTCGAGCACCGCCAGCGGCGGCCTGCGCTCGTCACCCCCGGCGTCCGCCGCCGAATCGGGCGCCTCCGGGTCCTGCGGGTCGGAGGCGGCGGTCTTCTTCTTCGCTCTGCCCGCCGGCTTGTCGTCCTCGTCGCCGATCCGCGGGCAGACCACGTACGCCTGATGGCCGTTCTCGACCTCCTCCCGGACGCGTTCCCAGGTGCGGGCCAGGAAGTGGGGCTTGTCCGCGGCGGGCACCACATGGCTGGCGATCGGTGAGCGGCCGGCGGGGAGCTGGTCCAGCACGGACGTCTCCAGGTCACCGAAGACCGTCATGGCGACCGTCCGCGGAATGGGGGTGGCCGTCATGACGAGCAGGTGCGGGGGCTGCTTGCCCTTGGCCCGCAGCGCGTCCCGCTGCTCCACGCCGAAACGGTGCTGTTCGTCGACCACCACCAGGCCGAGGTCGTGGAACTGCACCTTGTCCTCGATGAGGGCGTGCGTGCCGATGACGATTCCGGCCTCGCCCGTGGTGAGGTCGAGCAGCGCCCGGCGACGGGCCGGCATCCCCATGGATCCGGTGAGCAGCACGACCTTGGTGCCCTGTTCGGCACCGCCGAGCATGCCGCCCTGGGCGAGTTCGCCCATCATCTCCACGATGGAGCGGTGGTGCTGCTGGGCGAGGACCTCGGTGGGGGCGAGCATCGCGGCCTGCCCGCCGGCGTCCACCACCGCGAGCATGGCGCGCAGCGCGACCATCGTCTTTCCCGAGCCGACCTCACCCTGGAGCAGCCGGTGCATGGGGTGGGCCGTCGCCAGGTCGGCGAAGACCTCCCGGCTGACCTGCTCCTGCCCCTCGGTGAGGGTGAACGGCAGCGTCGCGTCGAAGGCGTCCAGCAGACCGTCCTCGCTGGGCACGCGGGGCACGGCAGGAAGCTGGGTCTCGGCGAGGCGGCGACGGGCCAGTGCGACCTGGAGCACGAACGCCTCGTCCCACTTGAGGCGGTCCCGGGCGGCGGCCACGTCGGCCTTGCTGCGGGGGCGGTGGATCTTCAGCAGGGCGTCCGGCAGCGGGATCAGCCGGCGGTTCTCGCGCAGGGAGGACGGCAGCGGGTCGGCGAGCCCCGCCCAGCCGGTGGCCTCGAGGGAGTTCAGGACCGTGTCCACGGCCTGCTCGATCTTCCAGGACGACAGCTGGCGGCAGGCCGGGTAGAGCGGCAGCAGCTCGCCGGCGAACCGTTCGACGTCGGCCCGGCCGCTGTCCTCGTCGAGCAGTTTGTACTCGGGGTGGGCGAGTTGCAGCTTGCGGTTGAAGACCCCGACCTTGCCGGAGAACATGCCCCGGCTGCCGGGCAGCAGCTGCTTCTCGTGGGCGTAGGCGCCGCGTCCGAAGAAGACCAGTTGCAGCCGGCCGCTGCCGTCGGTGAGGTTGACCTCCAGACGCTGGCCGCTGCCCCGGTTGAACTTCAGCAGCCGGGCGTCGGCGACGCGGGCGACCACGGTGACGTGCTCGTCCAGGGGGAGGTCGGCGAGCCGGGTCAGCTCGCCGCGTTCGGCGTACCTGCGGGGGTAGTGGTGGAGCAGGTCGCCCACCGTGTGCAGGTCGAGGTGCTCGGCCATCACCTTCGCGGTGCTGCCGCCGACGATCTTGTGGAGGGGCTCAGCCAGTGCGGACACGCCTGCCATCCTCGCGTACCGGTGTGACAGCGCACGTCCCCCGCGGCGGTGGCGTGGCGGGAGCGGGCGACGTGGGCGGGGAGGCGCCGCGGCGGGTCACTCGACGCCGATGAGCAGCGGGGAGGGCTGCCGCCCCTCATAGACGACGGTGTCCACGCCCAGATGCCGGTGGCGCACGTGCTCCTGGAGCTGGACGCCGAGGCTCGGCGGCGTGCCGGTACCCAGGACGAGGGTGACCAGCTCACCCCCGGAGGAGAGCATGCGGTCCAGCACGTCGGTGGCGATCCGGGTGAGCTCGTCGCCGATCACGCAGATGTCCCCGTCGACGAGGCCGAGTACGTCGCCCGCCTGGCACACGCCCGCGGTCGTCCACGACTCGCGCTCGGCGACGGCCAGTTCGCCGTACCGGGTGGCGCCCGCGGCGGAGGTCATCGCCACCACGTCCTCGTCGAAGCGGCGTCCGGGCTCGTGCACGGCGAGGGCGGCGAGGCTCTGCACGGCGGAGCGGGTGGGGATGATGGCGGTCCGGATGCCCTCCGAGCGGGCCTGCTCGGCCGCCGCCGCGGCGGTGTGCCGCAG
>NZ_BAAHCA010000577.1:0-3177 GCF_054776295.1 Streptomyces sparsus | reverse complement strand
CCGGTGACCGTGCAGCCGAGCCGGAAGCCGCGTCGGCCGGTGTCGTCCGGCCGCGACGCCAGCGGCACGCACGCGGCGGGCCCGCCCGGCAGGGCTTCGAACACCTCGTGCACGGTGTCACCGGCGGCCAGCCGGGCGAGTGCGGTGTACGCCTCCAGGACGGTGGACTTCCCGCTGCCGCTGGGCCCCGTCAGCAGGGTGAAGGGGGCCAGCGGCAGCCGGGCGCCGCACAGTGCGCGGAATGCCGAGATCCGCAGTTCGGTCACTGCCGGCCGCGGCGCGGCACCGGTTTCGTTCATATCCGGGGAACGTATCGGCGTCGGCGAGCGACGAACCGTTACAGCGGGTGATCATTCCTGCGAACGGGTGACCGCCGGCTCCTCCACCTCGGTGCCGACCGGAGCCAGCAGGAACACGTTGGTGTCCACCCGGTGCATGCCGCTGCCCTGCCCGAAGACCACACCGCTGCAGAAGTCCAGGATGCGGCGGGCCACATCACTCTCCGCAGCGCTGAGGTCCAGCAGGACGGGGGTCCGTGCCATGAGGTGCTCCGCGACGTCGCGTGCGTCCGCGAAACACTGCACCCGGAGCACGACGAACTGCCTCGGAGGCTCTCCCGGGTCAACCGCGGGTCGGGCGGGAAGGGCAGGCCAGGTGGGCCATTCGTGGTCCCCGCGCAGGGGGACGACCTGGGCCAGGCCCTCCCACTGCTCATCGGTGGCTTCGCTGGATATCCGCATTCCGCGAGTGTAGGGAAAAGCAGATCATTCCCGCGCAGATCCGATGTTCTGCTCCGGCGTGTCGCGACCGTTCACGAGCGGCCGCTGTCGGCGGCGTTCCGCCTTCCCGTCCCGGCCTCCGCCATGCCTCCCCGGCAGCAGCTGAGTTGGCCTCCAGGCGCGACGGGTGCGGACCTGAACTCCTCGCCGGCCCGGTGCCGGGCCGGTACCGCTACGGTCCCTGCCCGGCGCCGTGTCGGCGGCGAACTACCCTCGGTCACCGCGACCTTCCCCTGGTACGGCGAGCAACCGCCCGGCGGGAAGAGGGAACACCGGTGTTCACGGTCTCGGGCGTCCCTCCCCGCCTCCACCGTTCCGTCCCTCCTTCTCTCCTCTCCCCGCTCCCCTCAGCCGTCGTCCGTGGCGGCCTCCAGCAGCGCGTCCACCTCGTCGGCGGTGGCCTCCTGAAGGCGTTCGCCGAGTACCAGCCAGCGGGTGACGCCGACCGCTCGCAGGAAGTGCAGGTCGTGGCCGGCGATCAGCAACGCCCCCTGGTAGGAGTGGAGAGCGCTGGTGAGCTGCCGCACACCGGCCAGGTCGAGACTGTTGGTCGGCTCGTCCAGCAGCAGAAGTTGCGGGGCGGGCGCGGCGAGCATCGTCGCGGCGAGCGCGGCCCGGAACCGTTCTCCACCCGAAAGGGTGCCCGCCACCTGTTCGGCCTTCTTCCCCTTGAAGAGGAAGCGGGCGAGCCGTGCGCGGATCACGTTGTCGGTCGTGCCGGGAGCGGCCCTGGCGACGTTCTCCGCCACGCTCAACTCCTCGTCCAGCACGTCCAGACGCTGCGGAAGGAAACGCAGCGGGACGAGGGCCTCGGCTTCACCGGCCACGGGTTCCAGCTCCCCGGTCAGGGTGCGCAGCAGCGTGGACTTGCCGGCCCCGTTCCGCCCGACGAGCGCCACCCGTTCGGGCCCGCGCACTTCCAGGTCGCCATCACGCAGCCGACCGAACGGAAGGTGCAGGCCCCGTAGTCGGAGCACGGTGCGACCGGCGGGCACCGCGCTGAGGGGAAGGTCGACGCGGATCTCGTCGTCGTCCCGGATCGCGTCCGCGGCGTGCCCACGCCGCTCCCGGGCCTCCTCGAGGCGCTCCTCGTGCAGGCCGCGCAGCTTGCCCGCCGACTCCTGCGCGGCGCGCTTGCGTGCTCCGGCGAGGATCTTGGGGGACCGCCGTTCGAGGTCCATCTTCCTGCTGTGGCGCTGCCTGCGCGCCAACTTGACGTGTGTCTCCTCCAGTTCCCGCTTCTGGCGGCGCACGTCGGCCTCGGCTGCCCGGAGCAGACGCCCGGCCGTCTCCTGCTGCGCGGCGAGGGCCTCCTGGTACGCGGACCAGCCGCCGCCGTACCAACTCACCGCGCCGGAGCGCAGTTCGGCGATGCGGTCCACACGTTCCAGCAGGTCGCGGTCGTGGCTGACCACGACCAGCACGCCGGAGCGCCAGGAGTCCACGGCCGCGTACAGCCGCCGACGGGCGAACAGGTCGAGGTTATTGGTCGGTTCGTCGAGCAGCAGCACGTCGGGGCGCCGGAGCAGCAGCGCGGCCAGTCCGAGCAGCACGGTCTCGCCGCCGGACATCCGGCCGACCGTGCGGTCGAGTTCGAGAGCGCCGAGGCCGAGTGCGCCCAGCGTCGCCGAGGCGCGTTCTTCGACGTCCCAGTCGTCTCCGACCGTCTCGAAGTGGCGCTCGTCCACGTCGCCGGCCTCGATGGCGCGCAGCGCGGTGCGCCGCTCGGCGATGCCCAGTGCCTCGTCGACGCGCAGCGCAGTGTCAAGAGTGATGTTCTGCGGAAGGTGGGCGACGGTCCCGCCGACGGTGACGGACCCGGCGGAAGGCCGCAGCCGGCCGGCGATCAGCCGCAGCAGGGTGGACTTGCCGCAGCCGTTTCCGCCGACCAGGCCGACGCGTCCGCGGCCGATGACGAGGTCCAGCCCGTCGAGGACGGGCGTGCCGTCGGGCCAGCGGAAGGTGAGGTCCGAGCAGGTCACGGACGTGGGGGGCGGGGTGGGTACAGGCATGGTGTTCTCGCAGTCTCAGGCGCGGGGGCAGGGGCTTCGTGTGCGAGCACCACGCGGCGACCGGGCCGGGAGAGGTCGTCTTCTCCGGGCAGGTGGGAACGGCTCGTGCGCCGAGGTCGCGTCCACGCGAGGACGGTCACGGGCAGCGGCAGTGAGTGCCGGCGCGCAGCGTGACGGGTGTACGGGCAGTGCCGTACCGCGTGGTGTTCGCGAACCTCAGATGCGCAACGTCCACCTCTATCGGAGACAACAGGACGTGAGAACTCTAGTCCGCTCACCGGGGGCGTCAAAGGGTTTTCGGTGCGCCTGCGGGCGGACGCCGACGGCCCCGGGCGCGGGCCGTGCGCGGGGCCGTCGGGGCGTCCGGGGGCGGTCAGCCGAGTCGG
>NZ_BAAHCA010000576.1:0-3179 GCF_054776295.1 Streptomyces sparsus | reverse complement strand
GGGGAGGGGCCGTGGGCGGGCGCCCGGAGCGAGTGGGGGCTCTGGGCCTTCGCGGGGCGGGAGGGACGGGCGGCGGTGGTCGCGCGGCGCGGGCTGCTCGATCTGGGACTGAACAGTGACGTTTCCGAGAAGTTCACCGGTACGGCCGTGTGGTTGTCTGACGATCCAGGACGCGCGGGGGCGCGGTGGGGGCGCCGACATCGGGGTGCGGCCCATGCGAAGGGGAGAAGGACAATCGTGAAGGTGCGGGCTGTACGGGACAGGCGCGGCGGCCTGATAGCCATGGTGGTGGGACTGACTCTGCTGGTCACGGCCTGTGGGGGCAGTGAGGGCGGCGGCACCGCCGAGGAGAAGCAGAAGCCGGGCGCGGCGAGCGGCCAGAAGGCGGGGGCCTCGGAGGCGACGGTACGGATCTCCCCGAAGGACGGTGCCGAGAACGTCGCCACCTCCGGCGCGCTGGAGATCGTCGCCGAGAAGGGCAAGCTGACCTCGGTGGAGGTCAAGGACTCCGAGGGCAACGAGGTCGCCGGGGACATCGTCGACGACGGCGCCGCGTGGCAGCCCGAGCGGCAGCTCGCCACCGCGACGAAGTACACCGTGGACGCCGTGGCCGAGGACGGTGAGGGCCGGGAGTCGGCCAAGAACTCGACGTTCACCACGCTCGTCGCGGCTGACACCTTCATCGGCTACTTCACGCCGGAGGACGGCTCGAAGGTCGGCGTCGGCATGCCCGTCTCGATCAACTTCAACCGGGCCATCGCCGACCGGGAGGCCGTCGCGCACGGCATCGAGGTCACCGCGAAGCCGAAGGTGGAGATCAAGGGGCACTGGTTCGGCGACCGACGGCTCGACTTCCGTCCGGAGGACTACTGGAAGCCCGGTACGAAGGTCACGCTCAGCCTGAAGCTGAACGGCGTCGAGTCGGCCGAGGGCGTCTACGGCACCCAGACCAAGGACGTCTCCTTCACCATCGGGCGGTCCATGGTGAGCGTGGTCGACGCGAAGAAGAAGACGATGGTCGTCAAGCGGAACGGCAGGACGGTCAAGACGCTGCCGATCACCGCGGGCGCGCCGGAGACCACCACCTGGAACGGCAAGATGGTCATCAGCGAGAAGCACAAGGTGACGCGGATGAACGGCGACACCGTGGGCTTCGGAGGCGAGTACGACATCGAGGACGTGCCGCACGCGATGCGGCTCAGCAACTCGGGCACGTTCGTGCACGGCAACTACTGGGCGGGCAAGGCGACGTTCGGTTCGACCAACGTCAGCCACGGCTGCGTCGGGCTCTTCGACCAGCGCGGCGGCAACGACAAGAGCACACCGGCCGCGTGGTTCTTCGACAACTCGATGATCGGCGACGTGGTCGAGGTGCGGAACTCGCAGGACAAGACGATCGCTCCGGACAACGGCCTCAACGGCTGGAACATGGACTGGAGCGAGTGGGGCGCGAAGGGCTGACCGGCGGGCGGGGGAGCGCGGGGTCACAGCGGCCGGCAGGGGACACGCCCGGTTAACGGGCGTTACCCTGCCGCCATGACTGTGACTCTTGAGGTTGCCGACGGTGTCGGGACCATCCGGCTCGACCGCCCGCCGATGAACGCGCTGGACATCGCCACCCAGGACCGGCTGCGAGAGCTGGCGGCGGAGGCGACCCGCCGGGACGACGTGCGCGCCGTGGTGATCTACGGCGGCGAGAAGGTGTTCGCGGCCGGCGCGGACATCAAGGAGATGCGGGAGATGGACCACGCGGCGATGGTCGCCCGGTCCCGCGACCTCCAGGACGCCTTCACAGCGATCGCCCGCATCCCCAAGCCCGTGGTGGCGGCCGTCACCGGCTACGCCCTGGGCGGGGGCTGCGAACTGGCGCTGTGCGCCGACATCCGCATCGCCGGGGACAACGCGAAGCTCGGCCAGCCGGAGATCCTGCTCGGCCTCATCCCCGGTGCGGGCGGCACCCAGCGGCTGTCCCGGCTCGTCGGGCCGTCCAGGGCCAAGGACCTCATCTTCACCGGACGCCAGGTCAGGGCCGACGAGGCACTGGCCATGGGGTTGGTGGACCGGGTGGTGCCGGCCGCGGAGGTCTACGAGCAGGCGCACGCCTGGGCAGCCAAGCTGGCCGCCGGGCCCGCCATCGCGCTGCGTGCGGCCAAGGAGTCCGTCGACTTCGGTCTGGAGGCGGACATCGACACCGGCCTCGCGATCGAACGCACCTGGTTCGCGGGCCTGTTCGCCACCGAGGACCGGGAGACCGGCATGCGCAGCTTCGTCGAGGACGGCCCCGGCAAGGCCGTCTTCCGCTGAACCCGGCCGCACCGGCGGGCGCGGGTCCGCCCGCCGGTGCGGACCCACCCGTGCCTGCCCGTGACGGGCTGCAACCGCCTTGCCGCCGAGCGGTGTTGCGGCAGGCTCATGGGCGCCTTAAGTAAGCCTTAAGAGTGAAAAGTGTGGCGACCTGTGGTGATCAGTCACGTACTGCTTGTCATCGCAGGTCGCGCCCGTCGCCGGGCTCGTGACTGCTTTCGGCATATGCGGAGGCGGCGACGGCCGGTCGTCCCCGGCGGGGGGAGAATCCCCCAGTCCGGCCACGCGGCGCGGCAACTGCGGTCATGATGGGGGCATGGCGGGTCCGGGAGAAACGGCACAGCGGATGCCGGCGCTCGAGGGTGCTCCAGCAGATGGCGCGCTCGAGCTGGTCGGCGATCCGACGGTGGACGAGGTCCGACTTCCCAACCGTCCCGAGTCGGCGGCCACGGCGCGCAGGATCACGGAGAGTGTGCTGCACGGCCAGTGGCGGCTGCCGGAGCAACTCGTCGAGCACGGCGTGCTGCTGGTGTCCGAGCTGGTCGGCAACGCGGTCCGGCACACCGGGGCGCACACCTTCGGCTTACGGATGTTCCGCCGTCAGGGCTGGATCCGGGTCGAGGTGCGCGATCCGTCACGCGGCCTGCCGTGCCTGCTGCCGGTACAGGACATGGACACCAGCGGTCGGGGCCTGTGGCTGGTGGAGAAGCTGTCGGACCGCTGGGGTGTCGACCTGCTGCCCCGCGGCAAGACGACCTGGTTCGAGATGCGCGTCACCGACCACTGACGCCCCGCCGCCCGCCGTCCCCCGCCGCCGCAGACGTCCGCGGGCCTCCGTCCCCGGCCCCGCTCGACGCCGGTCCTCTCGACCCCCG
>NZ_BAAHCA010000575.1:0-3192 GCF_054776295.1 Streptomyces sparsus | reverse complement strand
GGTCCGCCCGCGTCACCGGGACCCCGGCCGCGGTCACCGTCTGGCCGGCCTGCGGGCTGTGGTGTGCCTGCTTCCTGAGCGGGCCCGTCGGGCGCCGCGGTCTCGCCGTTGTGGGGGCCGTTCGGGTCGGCGTGGGCGCCGCGTTGCAGCAGCCAGCCGCCCGCGACCAGTGCGGCGCCCAGTGCCAGGAAGCCCAGGTCCCACCAGAGTCGGTGCTCACCCTCCCGGACGTGGTGGATGCCCAGGACGTGGTGGTCGAGCACCCCTTCGACGAGGTTGAACAGCCCCCACCCGACGAGGACCCAGCCCCACAGCCCGCGGGAGGTCCACAACCGGCGGCGGCTGTGCGTGTAGCGGTGGTGGAGCACGGCCAGGCCGATGAGCACGGCGAGCCAGGTGACCACGTGGAAGACGCCGTCCCACAGGGTGTTCATCTCCAGGCCGTGCACGGTGTCGGCCGGGTAGTGCGCCACGTTGATGTTCGCGCTGTCCGTGGACGTCAGCATGTGGTGCCACTGGAGCACCTGGTGGAGCAGGATGCCGTCGACGAATCCGCCGAGGCCGACGCCCAGCACGATGCCGGGCAGCCTGCTCGGTGGGGCCTGCGGCGCCGCTTCGGTGCCCCGCGCTCGGTCGGCCATGCTGGGCTCCCTCGGGCTGCGCCGGGTGCCGGTCCCGCCCGGCAGCGACTCCGGCGGGCTGTCGCCGGCAGTGGGATTACCACCCGCCACGGGCGCCAAACCCTCGTTGGTGAAGGTGGCTGAGCGGCCCCCGGAAAACGGCCATGTGACGGCTGTGGCAGAATGGGTTCTTTTGATGGGGGTACTTGGCTCGCATGCGTAGAGGTGTACTGGACGTGGGATCGCAGTCGGCCTCCCTCTTGGTGGCCGACTCGGTGAAGGGTGTCCTGGAACCGGTCGACACGGCCAGGCGCCGGCTGCGGCTCGCCCAGCTGGCCGGCAGCGACGGCCGGTTGGGCAAGGCGGCGGCGGACCGGATCGCCGACGCGGTCGCCGAGTGCCGGGACCGGGCACGCGAGGCGGGGGCCGAGGAACTGTTGGTCTACGCCACCGCTGTCGTGCGGGAGGCCCCCGACCGCGTCGAGCTCCAGCGCACGGTGCGGGAGCGCACCGGCGTCCAGTTGCCGGTGCTGCCGCCCGGCCGCAAGGCCGAGATGGCGTTCCTCGCCGCCCGCAGGTGGGCGGGGCGGCGCGCGGGTCCGCTGACACTGCTGGACATCGGGGGCAGCCGGCTGGAGGTGGCCGCCGGTGAGGGCCGGCCCGACTTCGCGATGAGTCTGCCGCTGGGTGCGGGCCGCCTCACCCGGGAGTGGTTCGCGGGTCAGGACCCGCCCGAGCCCGAGGCCGTGGAGCGCATGCGGGCGTATGTGCGGTCGGAACTCGCGGAGGCGGTCCGCCGGCTTCAGGACTCCGGTCCGTCCACGACGGTCGTCACCTCGCGCACCTTCCAGCAGCTCGCCAGGCTGTGCGGGGCGGCCCCGCGCCGGGCGGGGCCGCGGGTGCCGCGGGTGCTGGCCGAGGAGGACCTCGGGCGGGCGGTCGAGAAACTGGCGTCGGCCACTGCCGAGGAGCGGGCGAAGCTGCCGGGGATCTCCACCGCGAGGGCCGGGCAGGCGCTGGCGGGAGCCGTGGTGGCGCACGAGGCGATGCGGCAGCTCGGCCTGGAGAGTGTCCGGGTGTGCCCGTGGGCGGTCCGCGAGGGTGTGCTGCTGCACCGGGTCGAGGCGGGTGACCGGGCCGCGGTGCCGGGCCCGTGGCAGCGTCTGGAGCCGCTCGACGCCTCCTCGCCCGGCGACTCCCACTGAGGAACGCCCGCTGCCCACCGCCGCGTTGACGGCCGCCCGACGGGGGGTGGCCGCGCGGTCGGCGGGGCAGCCGGGCCACCCGATGTCTTGATGTGCGGCCCCAGCTGTGCCATATATGTCTAGACCATTGCACCGATGGGAAGGCATGCCCGTGCGACGCATCCTGGGCCCGGCAGCGCTGGCCGCCGTCCTGTGGCTCCCCCTGGCCGGCTGCGGACTGCTGGGCGACAGCGACGGCCGGCCTCCGGCCCCACCGGCGGGTCTCACCGCGCAGGCGAGCAGTTCCACGTCTGCGCACGTCATGTGGAACCGGTCCACGGACAACGTCGAAGTCACCGGCTACGAGGTCTACCAGGGCTCGGAGAAGGTGAAGGACGTGCCGGGCGACCGTCACATGACCGACGTCGACGGGCTCGAGCCGTCCGCCGAGTACACCTTCACCGTGCGGGCCAAGGACGCCGCCGGCAACGTCTCCCGGCCCAGCCGGAAGGCGCCCGTCACCATGCTGTCCGCCGACTCCGAGGACGACGAGCCGCCCAGCCGTCCCAGCGGTCTGCGCGGGAAGGCGGAGGGCGCCCGGGCGGCGACGCTGTCCTGGAAGAAGTCGGACGACAACCTCGGCGTCGCCTCGTACGACGTCTTCCAGGGCGACTCGAAGATCCACAGCGTGGCGGGCGACGAGACCACGGCCCTGTTGACCGGCCTGCGGCCCGGCACGGACTACGTGTTCACCGTCAAGGCCCGCGACACCGCCGACAACGTCTCCCCCGCCAGCAACGCCGTGGACGTCACCACCGCCTCCGGCCCGGGCGGCGGCGCCAACACCGCACCCGGCGACTTCACCGCGGCGACCAGTTCCACCGAGGGCGGTTTCGACCTGGACCTGGCGTGGACGCCGCCGAACACCGGAGGTGAGGTCGCCGAGTACCAGATCTACCTGGACGGCGAGTTCGCCACCACGCTGGCCTGGGGTGACTCCGCGCCGGCGAAGGAGGCCACCTACAGCTTCTTCGTCAGCGACCGCGAGGGCAGCACCCACCGGGTGAAGATCCGGGCCAAACTGCCCGACGGCACCTGGGGCCGCTTCTCCGCGGAGCGGACCGTCACCACGGGCGCCGACTCCTGACGGTCCGGGCCCAGCCGCTGAGGGCCCTCAGCAGCCGCAGGAGGGCGGGCCGGCCGGTGCGGACGCGGGGTGCGGGCCGGCCGGGGAGGTGAGCGGGTCCGCTGGGCGCTGCGTGCGGCCGTCCGGGGTCTCGACGGCGAAACCCTCGCGGATCCAGTACTCGATGCCGCCGATCATCTCCTTGACCCGGTAGCCGAGCCGGGCCAGGGCGAGTGCCGCCCGGGTGGCTCCGTCGCAAGAT
>NZ_BAAHCA010000574.1:0-3192 GCF_054776295.1 Streptomyces sparsus | reverse complement strand
CCCGGCGTGCCGCACGGGGCGCCGGCCGCCGGCCGCCGTCCACGGTCTACAGCGAGCAGCCGACCGTGACCGGCTCGTTGACCAGCGTCACGCCGAAGGCGGCGTGCACGCCGTCGCGGATCTCGCGGGCCAGGGCGAGCAGGTCCTCGGTGGTCGCGCCGCCCCGGTTGGTCAGGGCCAGGGTGTGCTTGCCGGAGATGCGGGCCCGGCCGCTGCCGTAGCCCTTGGCGTAACCGGCCCGGTCGATGAGCCAGGCGGCGGAGGTCTTGGTGCGGCCGTCAGCCGTGGGGAAAGCCGGGGGCGCCGTCGCCGGTCCCAGCCGGTCCGCGACGCGGGCCAGGAAGGCCGCGTGCTCGTCCTCGGTCAGGATGGGGTTGGTGAAGAACGAACCGGCCGACCAGGTGTCGTGGTCCTCCGGGTCGAGCACCATGCCCTTGCCCGTGCGCAGCTTCAGCACGGCCTGTCGGGCCTCGGCGGCGGGCACCCGCTCGCCCGGCTCGACGCCGAGCAGCCGTGCGGTCTCGGCGTAACGCAGCGGCGCCGACAGCCCGCCGGCGTCCTCCAGCCGGAAGCGGACCCGCAGCACCACGTAGCGCCCCGGCTCGGCCTTGAAGCGGCTGTGGCGGTAGGAGAACCCGCACTCCGCAGCCGGCACGGTGACCGTACGCCGCTCCAGGCGGTCGAAGGCGACGACCTCGGAGACGGTGTCGGCGACCTCCTGGCCGTAGGCGCCGACGTTCTGGATGGGTGTGGCCCCGGCGGAGCCGGGAATGCCGGCCAGGCACTCGACGCCGGCGAGCCCCGCCTCGACGGTGCGGGCGACGGCCTCCGACCAGTTCTCGCCGGCCGCGAGTTCCAGGGAGGTGCCGTCCAGGATGAAGCCGGTCGTGGCGAGGCGCAGGGCGGTGCCGTCGAAACCGCCGTCACCGATGACGAGGTTGCTGCCGCCGCCGACGACCAGCAGCGGAGTGCCGGCGTCGTCGGCCTCGCGGACCGCGTCGACCACCTCGTCGTCGGTGGTGGCGGTCAGCAGCCGGGCGGCCGGACCGCCCAACCGGAACGTGGTCAGCGGGGCCAGGGGGGCGTCGGTGAGTACCTGCACGGGACAAGGGTAAGGGGACGCCGGTACCCGCCCGGCGCCCCCTCGTCCCCGTCGAAGCCGCACGGGATGCCGCACGGGCTGCGCACGGGCTGCCGTCAGGCGAGCCGGACGACGGCGCGGGACATGCCGAGCACCTTGTTGCCGGCGCTGGTCGCGAGCAGGTCGACGCGGACCGTGCGGGCCTCGTCGTCGAGCTTCGCGGCGACCTTGGCGGACACCTCGACGCGGGCGCCGGTGTTGTCGTCCGGTACCAGCACGGGCTTGGTGAAGCGCACCCCGTACTCGACGACGGCGGCCGGGTCGCCCGCCCACTCGGTGACGACCCGCGCCGCGAGGGCCATCGTGAACATGCCGTGCGCGATCACGTTCTCCAGGCCGACCTCGGTGGCGAAGCGGTCGCTCCAGTGGATCGGGTTGAAGTCGCCGGAGGCGCCCGCGTACTGGACGAGGGCGGCCCGGGTGACGGGGAACGTCCGGGCGGGCAGTTCGGTGCCCACCTCGACGTCGGCGTAGCGGACGCTGGCGGTCATCGGCCGTCCTCCTCGACAGCGCGGGCGACCAACTTGGTGAAGGCCGTCACGACATGCTCACCCGACTCGTCGTGCACCTCACCGCGGATGTCCACGATGTCGTTGCCGGCCATCGACTTGACCGCCTCGATGGTGGACGTCACAGTCAGTCGGTCCCCCGCACACACCGGGCGCGAGTAGACGAACCGCTGGTCGCCGTGGACCACCCGGTCGTAGTCCAGGCCGAACGCGGGATCGCGCACAACTTCGCCGGCCGCGCGGAAGGTGATGGTGAACACGAAGGTGGGGGGCGCGATCACGTCCCGGTGGCCGAGCCCCTTGGCCGCCTCCGGGTCGGTGTAGGCCGGGTCGGGGTCGCCGAGTGCCTCGGCGAACTCACGGATCTTCTCCCGGCCGACCTCGTACGGGGCGGTGGGCGGAAAGCTCCGCCCGACGAAGGACTGGTCGAGCGCCATGGGCCCGCTACCTCCTGTGGACTGTCAGAGCTGGCTGAACTGGCTGAACTGGGTGAGCTGGGTGAGCTGGGTGAGCTGGGGAACGAGTGTGCCGACCGGCACGGGGCTGGTGAAGACGGTGACACAGGGGTGGAAAACGCCTTGAGGCCGCCCCCCGAAAGCGGGGGGCGGCCTCAAGAACCAGCCTGGTGTTATCGCGTTTCGCGGTGTGCGGTGTGCGAGTTGCAACGCGGGCAGTGCTTCTTCATCTCAAGACGGTCCGGGTTGTTGCGCCGGTTCTTCTTGGTGATGTAGTTCCGCTCCTTGCACTCCACGCAGGCCAGCGTGATCTTCGGGCGGACGTCGGTGGCAGCCACGTGAGTGCTCCTTGGACGGCGGATGGACAGGGGTTCAACACATGAAAGAGTAGCCGATCGAAGGACCTACCCCACAATCGGCTACTGCGGTGAAGTAGCGGCGACCGGACTTGAACCGGTGACACAACGATTATGAGCCGTTTGCTCTACCGACTGAGCTACGCCGCCACGATGTGAACGGTCCCCCGCCCACTGGGCGGACGACCTCACACCAGAGCCCCAATACGGAATCGAACCGTAGACCTTCTCCTTACCATGGAGACGCTCTGCCGACTGAGCTATTGGGGCGAGCGATGAAGACATTACACGCTCGGCCGCCGAAGGTGAAATCCGTATCGGCGGCGCCCGCACCCCGCCTCCGAGGCCTCCCCGCGCACCTTCCCTACCTGCCTTCCGACCTGCCTTCCGACCAGCTTCGGGCCACGCCGGTACGACTTTTCAGCGCCTGCCGCACCGGGCGTCGGGCGCGTCCTAGTCTCGAACCGCACTGCGTGATCTTGCGGCGGCCCGGGGGGCGCCGGCCGCCCCCGAGGCCAGCCATTTCACCGAGCGGGAGCCCCATGTCGGACAGTCATCCGCACGAGCCGGGAAAGCCGGGAAGCACCGACCATCCGGCCCCGGCCACCGAGGGCGGCAACCTCGTCCTGTGCGGTGCCCGGCTCACCGACGGCCGCCTCGTCGACGTCCGCGTCGGCGCCGGCCGGATCGAGGCCGTCGGCACCGCCGGCAGCCCCGCCCCGGTCGGCACC
>NZ_BAAHCA010000573.1:0-3200 GCF_054776295.1 Streptomyces sparsus | reverse complement strand
TGCGGCGGTGCGGACGCGGGCGCCCGCCTCGGCCGTGCCGCGCAGCAGGCCGTGCAGGTCGGCGCGGGCGAGCGCCTCGGGGTCGTCGAGAAAGGAATCGTCCAGCATGGCGATGCCCCTTCCCTGTCAGGCCGGTCGGCGGGCCTCGTCGACGAGGAGGACGGGGATGCCGTCCCGGACGGGGTAGGCGAGGCCGCAGCCGGCGCTGCCGGTGCAGACCAGCTCCTCACCGGGGCCGGTGTGCTCGGCGTCGGTCGGGGCGGGTTCCTCCCGGAGGGGCGCGTGGCAGGCCGGGCAGGCGAGGATCTCCAGGAGACCGGCTTCGAGCGGCATGGTGTCCCTCCGGGTGGGTCGGTGATGGTGGCCAGCCTACCGCCGGTGACCAGCGGATTGCCCCGGCCGGTCCGGCCCGCTCCCGGCCGGGGGCGGGCCCGTCCACAGCGGGCCGCGCACGGGTGGCTGTGGACGGGCCGGGGTGCGGGGGCCGGCCGGGCGCCCTAGCCGCGGACGAGTGCGAGCACCTCGTCGCGGACGCGCGCCATGGTGTCCTCGTCGCGGGCCTCGACGTTCAGCCTGAGCAGCGGTTCGGTGTTGGAGGCCCGCAGGTTGAACCACCAGTCGGGGGCGGTGACGGTGAGGCCGTCGAGGTGGTCCAGCTCGACGTCCTGCCGGTCGGTGTAGGCGGCGAGCACCGCGGCGGCACGTCCGGCCTGGTCGTCGACGGTGCTGTTGATCTCACCGGAGGCGGCGTACCGGTCGTAGGAGGCGACCAGTTGGGAGAGGGTGCCCTGCTGCCCGCCGAGCGCGGCCAGCACGTGGAGGGCGGCGAGCATGCCGGTGTCGGCGTTCCAGAAGTCGCGGAAGTAGTAGTGCGCGGAGTGCTCACCCCCGAAGATGGCGCCGGTGGCGGCCATCTCCTCCTTGATGAAGGAGTGGCCGACCCGGGTGCGCACGGGGGTGCCGCCGCTCTCCTTGACGACCTCGGGCACCGACCAGGAGGTGATGCAGTTGTGGATGACGGTGCCGCCGCCGTGCTTGGCGAGTTCCCGGGACGCCACCAGGGCGGTGACGGCCGACGGGGAGACGGGCTCGCCGCGCTCGTCGACGACGAAGCAGCGGTCAGCGTCGCCGTCGAAGGCCAGTCCGAGGTCGGCGCCCCGCTCCCGCACCCGCTTCTGGAGGTCGACGATGTTCGCCGGGTCCAGCGGGTTGGCCTCGTGGTTGGGGAAGGTGCCGTCGAGTTCGAAGTAGAGCGCGTCCAACTCCAGCGGCAGCCCGTCGAAGACGGTGGGCACGGTGTGGCCGCCCATGCCGTTGCCGGCGTCGACGACGACCTTCAGCGGGCGGATGCCGCGCAGGTCGACGAGGTCGCGCAGGTACTCGGCGTAGTCGGTGAGCACGTCCCGCTGGGTGAGCCGGCCGGCGGTGGCGCCGGTGTCGGGCAGGCCGGTGTCAGCCCACTGCTCGACGAGTGCCCTGATCTCGCTCAGCCCGGTGTCCTGGCCGACGGGGGCGGCTCCCGCGCGGCACATCTTGATGCCGTTGTACTGGGCGGGGTTGTGGCTGGCGGTGAACATCGCGCCGGGCATGTCCAGCTTGCCGCTGGCGAAGTAGAGCTGGTCGGTGGAGCAGAGCCCGATCTCGGTGACGTCGGCGCCGCGGGCGGCGGCGCCCCGGCCGAAGGCCCGGGTGAGGCCGGGTGACGAGGGCCGCATGTCGTGGCCGACGACGATCGCTTTCGCGTCGGTGACCTGTACGAATGCCGCCCCGAACAGCTCGGCCAGCGTTTCGTCCCACTGGTCCGGAACCACTCCGCGTACGTCGTACGCCTTAACGATGTGTGACAAGTCGGGCACAGCCACCCCTCCTGGAGTCCGTCCTGAGGTGGTCAAACCTACCCGCAGCAGGTACTCCGTTCGCGGTACTCCGCCCGGTCGGCGCGCGGTCGCGGGGTACGGCTGGGAGCCCGGTCAGGAGTCGGGCGAGCGCAGGACCCGCAGGTGGCCGCGGCGGGCGTCCTCCATCGGGTCGATCTCGCGGCGGCTGGGCTTGGCCTCGGCGGGTTCCGGAGGGCGGCGCGGGGCGCGGGCGGCCTCCCGGACGGCGTCGGCGAGCGCTTCGAGGTCGTCACCGCTGGGCCGGGCCGGGCCGGCGTCGACGGCGAGCCGTACGACGTCCCAGCCGCGGGGGGCGGTGAGGCGTGCGGAGTGCTCGGAGCAGAGGTCGTAGCAGTGGGGCTCGGCGTAGGTGGCGAGCGGGCCCAGGACCGCGGTCGAGTCCGCGTAGACGTACGTCAGCGTGGCGACGGCGGGACGGCCGCACGCGGTGCGCGAACATCGACGTACAGGACTCACGATGCTGGACGCTACCGCACTCCTGAGCGGGCTGCGACGACTCCGCCCGAGGTCACTCGGCCGTGTCGTCCCGGTTTCGACGGGAAGGCCCGGTCCCGCTGGGCGGTCGCTGACCAGGCAGAAGGCGCAGAAACGTGCCTGCACAGGCGGCGCCACCTGCTGTCCGTCCGCTCACGAGGGGGCGGACGGGCGGTACTTTTCGATTGGGTATCGAAATGCGACGAACACCGTTCCGCCAGAAGGCGTACCGCGACCGGTCGATCCGCGACATCCGGCCGGATGCCCGCCGACTCGGCGGCAGCCGGCCCGGAGGCCGCTACGCTCGGGGACGATGAGCAACGCCGTACCGCCCCGCAGGCCGGACGCCCGGCCACGTCACCGAGACCGCCACGGCCGTGGCATGCGCGGTCCCGTCGCACCGCCGCAGGTACCGCTGTCCGCCAGCCGCGCGGAGACCTTCGACGACCTGGTACGGGACGCGGCGGAGCGCCTGGAGCGCCAGTGGCCGCAGCTGTCGGCGGTCGACTTCGCCGTGCAGGAGGTGCCGCGGCCGCCCACCGCGGGCTCGGGCGGCGAGAGCGCCTGGGACGGGCAGACGGTGCCGCTCGGCGGCCTGGTGCCGGCCCGCGGTGACCGGTCGGACTGCGTGATCGTCTACCGCAGGCCGATCGAGCTGCGGGCCAAGACCCGCGAGGAGCGGGCCCTGCTGGTCCACGAGGTGGTCGTGGAGCAGGTGGCCGAGCTGCTCGGCCTCTCCCCGGAGTCGGTCGACCCGCGCTACGGCCAGGACTGACCCGGACGGTCGGCCCGGCCCGCGGGGCGCCCGCCCGCCGCCGGGGCTTCCCG
>NZ_BAAHCA010000572.1:0-3201 GCF_054776295.1 Streptomyces sparsus | reverse complement strand
CCCCCCCGCGTTCGCCGGTACGGCGGGGGCGTCACCCCGTCCAGCTCCAGCCGGAGACCTCCGGCAGGTCGACGCCGTGCTCCCGGATCCAGTCGTGGTGCCGGTACCTGACGTCCGTCCACGCCTGCCGGACGCCCGCGGCCCGGCCGGCCAGGCCCGGCACCCGGTCCACGACGTCCGCCGCGAGCCGGTAGCGGTCCATGTCGTTGCGCACCACCATGTCGAACGGCGTGGTGGTGGCGCCGCTCTCGCGGTAGCCGTGCACGTGCAGCCGCTCCGGCCCCGGCCGCCCGTGCGCGAGGCGGTGGATCAGCCAGGGGTAACCGTGGTATGCGAAGACCACCGGCCGGTCCCGGGTGAACACCGACACGTACTCGGCCTCCGACAGCCCGTGCGGGTGCCGCGTCATCAGCCGCGTCGGGTCGACGACGTTGACCACCCGCACCGCGAGGTCCGGCAGCGCCTCCCGCAGCAGCGACGCCGCGGCCAGCGTCTCCAGCGTCGGCACGTCCCCGGCGCAGGCCAGCACCACGTCGGGCTCCGACCCCGACCGCTCGGTCCCTGCCCAGTCCCAGACACCGAGACCCCGCGCGCAGTGCGCCCGTGCCTCCTCGGGGCCGAGCCAGTCGAAGGTGGGCTGCTTGCCGGCGACGATCACGTTCAGCACGTCCGTGGAGCGCAGCGCGTGGTCCGCGACGCACAGCAGCGTGTTGGTGTCCGGCGGCAGGTAGACCCTGGCCACGTCCGGGCTCTTGTTCAGCACCTGGTCGACGAAACCGGGGTCCTGGTGCGAGAACCCGTTGTGGTCCTGCCGCCAGGCGTGCGAGGTGAGCAGGCACGTCAGCCCCGGGACCGGTGCCCGCCACGGCACCTCGGCGGCGCTCTGCAGCCACTTGGCGTGCTGGGCCGCCATGCTGACCGACACGTTGGCGAACGCCTCGTAGGACGCGAACACACCGTGCCGGCCGGTCAGCGTGTACCCCTCCAGCCAGCCGAGGCACAGGTGCTCGGACAGCACCTCCATGACCCGGCCGTGGTGGCCCAGGTGCTCGTCCGTCCCGACCTCGGTGGCCTGCCACGCCCGGGGCGACGACTCGTACACCTGCGAGAGCCGGTTGGAGTCGACCTCGTCGGGGGAGAACAACCGGAAGTCCCGCCGGTCGGCGGTGTCCGCCATCACCCGGTTCAGCACACCGCCCAGCACCCGCGTCGGCTCGTGGGTGCCGTCACCCGGCTTCTCGACCGGTACCGCGAACTCCGCCAGGTCCGGCACCGGCAGCGAGCGCCGCAACCGGCCGCCGTTGGCGTGCACACCGGCCCCGAGCCGCAGCGGGCCGTCCGGCAGCTGCGCCAGCACCTCGTCCACCGGCCGCCCGTTCTCGTCGAACAGCTCCGACGGCCGGTAGGAGAGCAGCCACTCCTCGAGCTGCCGCAGCCGCTGCGGATCGTCCCGCACCCCGGACAGCGGCACCTGGTGGCTGCGCCAGGTGTCCTCGACCGGCTCCCCCGCCTGCTCACGCGGGCCCGTCCAGCCCTTGGGGGTGCGCAGCACGATCATGGGCCAGCGGGGCCGCCGCCGGTCGCCGTCGCGGCGCGCCGCCCGCTGGAAGCCGTCGATCCGCTCCAGCGCCAGGTCCAGCACCCCGGCGAGCTGGCGGTGCACCTGCTCCGGCGCGGTGTCCGGTTCCGCCGTCACGTGCAGCGGCTCGTGCCCGTAACCGCGCAGCAGGCTGTCCAGCTCCTCCGGCGGCAACCGGGACAGCACGGTCGGGCCGGCGATCTTGTACCCGTTGAGGTGCAGGACGGGCAGCACCGCGCCGTCGTGCACCGGGTCGAGGAACTTGTTGGCGTGCCAGGCCGCGGCCAGCGGACCCGTCTCGGCCTCGCCGTCGCCGATCGCGCAGACCGTCAGCAGGTCCGGGTTGTCGAACGCGGCACCGTAGGCGTGCGACAGGGAGTGCCCGAGTTCACCGCCCTCCTGCACCGACCCCGGCACCTCCGGGCCGGTGTGGCTGCCCACCCCGCCGGGATGCGAGAACTGGGCGAACAACCGCCCGAGCCCTTCCTCGTCGCGGCCCACGTCCGGGTTGAGCTCGCTGTAGGAACCGTCCAGCCAGGTGCCCGCCAGCACCGCGGGCGCACCGTGCCCCGGCCCCCACACGGCGAGCGTCGGCTGCTCACGGGCCCGGATCACCCGGTTGAGGTGGGTGTGCAGCAGCGTCAGCCCCGGACACGTGCCCCAGTGGCCCAGCACCCGGGCCTTGACGTGCTCGGCGCGCAGCTCCTCACGCAGCAGCGGGTTCGCTCTGAGGAAGAGCTGTCCGGCGGCCACGTAGTTCATGGCCCGCCACTGGGCGTCGAGCTGCCCGCACTCGTGTTCGGTGAGAGAATGGGGAGTCTCCACAGGTTCCTCCGGCGCGTGGTCGATGGCGGTCCACCCCGCCGGGTCCCCGGTGAAGCCGCCGTCACACCTGCCGGCGCGAGCCACCGGCCGTGCCGGGCACGCTCACCTCCGGGAGAAGGGCACCACATGCGCACGATGACAGGACTGCTGGGGTCGCTGCCCCCCGAGCACAGCCGGCGCCTGCGGAGTCTCGGCCGCGAGGTGTCGTTCCCCGCCGAGGCCCGGATCTTCGAGGAGGGACACTCGGCCGACCGGTTCTGGATCATCCACACCGGATCGGTCACCCTGGACCAGCACGTCCCGGGCCGAAGGCCCCAGGTGCTGGAGACCGTCGGCCACGGCGAACTGCTCGGCTGGTCGTGGATGTTCCGCCCCTACGTCTGGCACATGGGGGCCGAGGCCGGCAGCCCGGTCCGGGCCCTGGAGTTCGACGCCGCCGAGGTGCGCGCCCTGTGCGAGCACGACCACGAACTCGGCTACGCGCTCGCCCTCGCCGTCGGCGAGATCATCTCGCACCGCCTGCAACGGTCGCGGTCCCGCCTGCTCGACACCTACGGACCGTACGGGACGGCCTGAAACCACTCTTCCGAGCGACGATGTGCGCGATCCGTTGCCGCCGGGCGCCCGCTGGAGCACGATGTCCCCGTGCTCAACCCATGGCTGGCGCTGGAGACGGGAGCGGACCCGGCCGAGCGGGCCGGGGAGGTCCGGCGCGCTCACGAGCGGTTCCTCGCCGGCGGTGACGACGGCCGGCCGGTGCGCCACGTCGTCGCCGACTCCTGGCGCCGCTGCGCCGG
>NZ_BAAHCA010000571.1:0-3215 GCF_054776295.1 Streptomyces sparsus | reverse complement strand
GGACACCCCGCCGCCGCGCCGCACCGCGGGCACGGCCACCGCCGGGGCCTCGGCCTCCGCCGCGTGCCCGGGGTACCGGAACAGCACGGCCACCGCTTTCAGGTCGCCGTCCTTCAGCCGCCGGTACGTCTCCACGGCGTCGTCGAAGTCGGCCAGGTGGGAGACCAGGGGCTCCACGTCGACGCGGCCGAGGGCGAGCAGGTCGAGAAAGCACGCCAGGTTGCGGCGCTCGGTCCAGCGCACGTAGCCGATCGGGTAGTCCCGCCCCTCCAGTTCGTACTCCGGGTCGTAGCGCCCGGGGCCGTAACTGCGGGAGAACCGTACGTCGAGCTCCTTCTCGTAGTACGCGTTCCACGGCAGGTCCAGGCGGCACTTGCCGATGTCGACGACCCGGCCGCGGTCCCGGCTCAGCCGGGCGGCCAGCTCGACGGGCTGGTTGCTGCCGCCGCCGGCCGCCAGATACACCTGGTCCACACCGTGACCGCCGGTGAGTTCGGCGACCGAGTTCTCCACAGCCGCGGAGGCGGGATCGCCGCAGGCCGCCGCGCCCAGCCGCTCGGCCAGTTCGCAGCGCACCGGGTCGGGATCGACACCGACGACGCGGACTCCCGAGGCGGCCAGCAGCTGCACCACCAACTGCCCGATCAGTCCGAGGCCGATGACCAGCGCCACGTCGCCGAGCTGCGACTCGCCGCGGCGGACGCCCTGCAACGCGATCGACCCGACGGTGCCGAAGGCCGCGTGCCGCGGCGCGAGGCCGTCCGGCACCCGGGCGTAGAGGTTCTTCGGCACCCAGTTCAGTTCGGCGTGCAGCGCGTGCTCGTTGCCGGCGCAGGCCACGAGGTCCCCGACCGCCACGTCCTCGATGCCGGTGCCGACCTGCTCGACCACCCCGCACAGGGAGTAGCCCAGCGGCGTGTAGGAGTCCAACCGGTTGATCACCTTGCGGTAGGTGGCGGCCATCCCGTTGGTGGCCGCGCTCTGCACCACCTTGGCCACCTGGTCCGGCCGGGAGCGGGCCTTGCCCAGCATCGACATGCCGGCCTCGGACACCTTCATGAGCTCGGTTCCGGTGGATATCAGCGAGTAGGCGCTCCGGACCAGCACCCCGTCCGGCTTGCACCCCGGCACCGGCACGTCGAGCAGCGCCAGTTCGCCGCTCCGGTAGTTCTGCACAACCTGTTTCACCCGAAGTCCTCTTGTCTCTACGCCGTCAGGGAGATGTCCGGCCGGACCCGGAGGTCGCGCCGCGGTACCAGTACTCGAGGGTCAGCACGTGCCACAGATGCTTGGAGAAGTCCCGGTGCCCGGCGGCGTCCTCGGCGACGAGCCGCGCCAACGCGTCGCGGCGCAGGAAACCGGAGTTGACGAGCACGCCGTCATGGACCACCTCACGCACCAGCGGCGCCAGGTCCCGGCTCATCCAGGCCCGCAGCGGGGCGCTGAACAGGCCCTTCGGCCGGTACACGATCTCCCGGGGCAGTACCGATGCGGCGGCCTCCTTGAGGACGGCCTTGCCCTGCCGTCCGACGATCTTGCGATCGCCGGGCACGGCGAACGCCGCCCTGACCACGTCGACGTCCACGTACGGCACCCGCACCTCGGTCGAGGCGGCCATGCTCGACCGGTCCGTGTAGGCGAGGTTCAGACCCGGCAGGAACATCCGGGTGTCGCCCAGGCACATGCGGTTGACGAAGTCGTCGAGGTCGTTGTCCCGGTAGGTGTCCGCGTGCTCGGTCAGCACGTCGTCGACCGTCCCGGCCAGGTCCGGATCGACCAGCCCGAGCAGCTCGTTCCGGTCGTACATGGTGTAACTGCGCCGGAACGCGGTCTCCTCCGGCAGGTCGGCGAAGGAGAGGAACCGCTTCGCGAAGCGCACCGACCGGTAGCCCCGGCGGGACGTGGCCACCGGCAGCCGGTCCACGGTCGCGGACAGGCCGCGCCGCAGCGGCCGCGGGACGCGCTGGTAGCGCAGCGCCAGCAGGTTGGCCAGGTGCTTGCGGTAACCGGCGAACAACTCGTCGGCACCCATGCCCGAGAGCATCACCTTCACCCCGGCCTCCCGGGCCGCCGAACAGATGAGGAAGGTGTTGATCGCGGCGGGATCACCGATCGGCTCGTCCAGGTGGTACGTCATCCGCGGCAGCAGGTCGAGCACGTCCGGGGCGATCTCGATCTCGTGCAGGTCGACGCCGAACCGCTCGGCCACCTGCCGGGCGTACCGCAGGTCGTCCGGCATCGCCTCGAACCTGGCGTCCTCGGCGCGGAAACCGATCGTGTAGGCCGAGATGCCCGGCCGGTCGCGGGCCGCGAGCGCCGTCAGGTAGCTGGAGTCCAGCCCACCGGAGAGAAAGGTGGCCACGGGCACGTCGGAGAGCAGGTGGCGCCGGGTCGACTCCTCGACGACGGCGGCGATGTCCGGCCGCTCACCGCTGCGGGCCTGATCCCGGCCCTCGGCGGCGACGTCCCGGAGGTTCCAGAACCGGCCGCGCTCCACCCGGCCGTCGGGCCGGCACCGCAGCCAGCTCCCCGGCGGCAGCTTCTCCGCCTCACGGAACGCGCACCGCGAGTCCGGCACCCAGTAGTACAGCAGCGAGGCGACCAGCGCGGCATGGTCCACCTGGAGCGACCCGCCGGTCGCGGCGGCGAGTGCCTTCAGCTCGGAGGCGAACATCAGGCCCCCGCCGCGCCGGAGCAGGAACAGGGGCTTGACGCCGAGCTGGTCGCGGGCGAGCACCAGGTCACCGGTTCGCTCGTCGAAGACGCCGAACGCGAACATGCCGCGCAGCCGGGGCAGGCAGTCCGTGCCCCAGCGCCGCCAGGCCTCCAGCACCACCTCGGTGTCGGAGGTACCGCGGAACCGCACCCCGGCCGAGGACAGCTCGGCACGCAGCTCGGGCGCGTTGTACAGCTCGCCGTTGTACGTCATGGCGAGACCGCCCGACACCATCGGCTGGGCGCCCGCCTCGGACAGGTCGACGACGGCCAGCCGGCGGTGCCCGAGGTGCACCTCGCCGTCCCCGGCGGCGTGGCCGTACCGGCCCGCCCCGTCCGGGCCGCGGTGGGCGAGGATGTCGGTGAGCCGGTCCGTCACGGCCTTGCCGTCCGGCCATCGGTACGTGCCTGCGATGCCACACATGTCCTACCGCCCCTCCTGGTTGCCGTCCGGGACCGGTGCCGCCCACGTCGGCAGCCGCTCCGTCCGCCGCCGGTCC
>NZ_BAAHCA010000570.1:0-3217 GCF_054776295.1 Streptomyces sparsus | reverse complement strand
CTGCGCCCGGGGGCGCCGGCCTGCGCCCGGGGGCGCCGACGGCCCGCCCTGCTCACGGTTCGGGGTCGAGGTCGGTCTCCTCGAAGACCAGCAGGGTGCGGGTGCTCAGCACCTCGGGAATGGCCTGGATGCGCATCAGCACCAACTCGCGCAGGGCGCGGTTGTCCGCGGTGTGCACCAGCAGCAGCACGTCGAAGTCCCCGCTGACCAGGGCGATGTGCGCGGCGCCCGGCAGCTCCTCCAGCTTCTCGCGGACCGTGCGCCAGGAGTTCTGGACGATCTTCAGCGTGACGTAGGCGGAGGCTCCCTGGCCGGCCCGCTCGTGGTTCAGCCGGGCGCTGAAGCCCCGGATCACCCCGTCGTCGATCAACCGGTTGATGCGCGCGTACGCGTTGGCCCGGGAGATGTGCACCCGTTCGGCCACCGACCGTATCGACGCGCGGCCGTCCCGCTGGAGCATGCTCAGGATGGCTCGGTCGACCGGGTCGAGCGGTCGGGAAGCCATCTGTTCATCCGACATGCCCCGCTGACTCCCCTCCCTGGACAAGCTGCTGTCATTCCAGTACCCGCGGGGCCATTTGTCCACAGGGCATCCGCAGCTGTAGCCAGAATGTGCCCCAGACCGAACAATCGGTTGGGGGAGCTCACTCCGCCCCCTCCCTCTGGTGCCCACCGACCGCCGCCCGATCACCCCCGTGTCGGCGGCGCTTCGCGCCACCCCTTCCCACCTGGAGGTGTGCCCGACATGACGGTCCTCGAGCAGCCCGGCGCCTACCGCCCCGCGCCGCCGCCCGCCTGGCGTCCCCGCACCGAAGCGGCTCCGCTGCTGCCCGACGAGCAGCCGTTCCGGGTCCTGGGCACCGACGCCGCCGACCTCGACCCGGAGCTGCTCACCGAGCTGTACCGGCAGCTGGTGAGGGGCCGCCGCTACAACCAGCAGGCCACCGCGCTCACCAAGCAGGGACGGCTGGCGGTCTACCCCTCCTCCACCGGCCAGGAGGCCTGCGAGGTGGCCGCCGCGCTCGCCCTCCAGGACCGCGACTGGCTGTTCCCCAGCTACCGGGACACGCTCGCCGCCGTCGCCCGCGGCCTGGACCCGGTCCAGGCCCTGACGCTGCTGCGCGGCGACTGGCACACCGGCTACGACCCGGCCGAGTACCGCATCGCCCCGCTGTGCACCCCGCTCGCCACCCAGCTGCCGCACGCCGTCGGCCTCGCGCACGCCGCGCGGCTGAAGGGCGACGACGTGGTGGCGCTCGCCCTGGTCGGCGACGGCGGCACCAGCGAGGGCGACTTCCACGAGGCGCTGAACTTCGCCGCGGTGTGGCAGGCCCCGGTGGTCTTCCTGGTGCAGAACAACGGCTTCGCCATCTCCGTGCCGCTGGCCAAGCAGACCGCCGCGCCCTCCCTCGCGCACAAGGCCGTCGGGTACGGCATGCCCGGCCGCCTGGTGGACGGCAACGACGCCGTCGCCGTGCACCAGGTGCTGACCGAGGCCCTCGACCGGGCCCGGCAGGGCGGCGGGCCGACGCTGGTCGAGGCCGTCACCTACCGCATGGAGGCGCACACCAACGCCGACGACGCGACCCGCTACCGCGGTGACGCGGAGGTCGAGGCGTGGCGCGACCACGACCCGGTGCTGCTGCTGGAACGCGAGTTGACCGAGCGCGGGCTGCTCGACGAGGCCGGGACGCGCAGCGCCCGGGACGCCGCCGAGGAGATGGCCGCCGACCTGCGGGCCCGGATGAACCGCGACCCGCAGCTCGACCCGATGGAGTTGTTCACCCACGTCTACAGCGAGCCGACCAGCCAGCTCCGCGAGCAGGCCGAGCAGCTCCGCGCCGAACTGGCAGCCGAGGAGGAGACCCGATGACCGCCGTGGCAGCCGAGGCCGCGACCACGCCCGTCCGCAAGCCGGCGACCATGGCGCAGGCCCTCAACCGGGCCCTGCGCGACGCGATGGCCGAGGACCCGACCGTGCACCTGCTGGGCGAGGACGTCGGCGCGCTCGGCGGCGTCTTCCGCATCACCGACGGGCTGACGAAGGAGTTCGGCGAGGACCGCTGCACCGACACCCCACTCGCCGAGGCCGGCATCCTCGGTACCGCGGTCGGCATGGCGATGTACGGCCTGCGCCCGGTGGTGGAGATGCAGTTCGACGCCTTCGCCTATCCCGCCTTCGAGCAGCTCATCAGCCACGTCTCCCGGATGCGCAACCGCACCCGGGGCGCGACGCCGCTGCCGATCACCGTGCGGGTGCCCTACGGCGGCGGCATCGGCGGCGTCGAGCACCACAGCGACTCCTCCGAGGCCTACTACATCGCCACGCCGGGCCTGCACGTGGTGACTCCCGCGACGGTGGCCGACGCCTACGGGCTGCTGCGGTCCGCGATCGCCTCGGACGACCCGGTGGTCGTCCTGGAACCCAAGCGGCTGTACTGGTCCAAGGACACCTGGAACCCGGACGCGCCGGAGGCGGTGGGACCGATCGGGCAGGCAGCCGTACGCCGTCGCGGTACCTCGGCCACACTGGTGACGTACGGGCCCTCGCTGCCGGTCTGCCTGGAGGCCGCGGAGGCCGCGAAGGCCGAGGGCTGGGACCTGGAGGTGGTGGACCTGCGCTCGCTGGTGCCGTTCGACGACACGACGCTCTGCGACTCGGTGCGACGCACCGGGCGGGCCGTCGTGGTCCACGAGGCGACCGGCTTCGGCGGGCCGGGCGCCGAGATCGCCGCACGCGTCACCGAGCGCTGCTTCCACTACCTGGACGCCCCGGTGTTGCGGGTGACAGGCTTTGACATCCCGTATCCGGCGCCGATGCTCGAGCGTCACCACCTGCCGGGTGTCGACCGCATCCTGGACGCGGTCGGCCGCCTCCAGTGGGAGTCCGGATGGACCGAGGGGAGCGCACGCTGATGCCGCAGGTACGCGAGTTCGCCCTGCCGGATCTCGGTGAGGGCCTCACCGAGGCCGAGATCAGCCGCTGGCTGGTCGAGGTCGGTGAGGTCGTCGCCGTCGACCAGCCGGTGGTCGAGGTGGAGACCGCCAAGGCCATGGTGGAGGTGCCCTGCCCGTTCGGCGGGGTGGTCACCGGCCGGTTCGGTGAGGTCGGCGACGAGATCCCGGTCGGCGCGGCCCTGGTCACGGTCGCCGAGTCCGCCGAGGCGGGCGCGGAGGCCGAGGCGGGCGGAAACGCCGGCCCGGGTGGGAACGCCGG
>NZ_BAAHCA010000569.1:0-3221 GCF_054776295.1 Streptomyces sparsus | reverse complement strand
CCAGACGAGGCCCTCCGGGTGGTGCAGCACCGCCGTGACCTCGTCCGGGGTGGGCGGTTCGGTGTTGCCCCGCAGGTAGACGGCCCGCAGCCCGAGGTTGCGCAGCCGGGTCAGGGCGCGCTGCCGGTTGCCGGCCCGTACCAGGACCCGCACCCGGGGCCCGCCGCCCGGCCTGGGCAGGGAGAGCGCCACGATGACGCTGCCGTCCGGCTGCCGTGCGTAGCCGCTTCCAGACATGGGTGAGGTCCCCCGATCGCTGCTGATGCGTGGTCGTCGCACCACGCATCAAACCGCGATCGGCCGCCGCCCGCCAGGGGCGACGACCGATCACGTCATGTCGCGTTGCACTCACCGACTGCGACGCCGAGGCGTCACGGCAGGGTCACCACAGCTTGGACGGGCTCACCAGAACGGTGATCTTCTTCCCGTTGAGCGGCTGCGAGACGATGCTGATGCGGGTGTTGGTGTTGGGCACCTTCACACCGGCCGTCGGGTTCGACTCGTACCAGTAGGTGCCGGTGCGGTCGTCGAAGTAGGGCTTGCCCAGCTTCGGCTTGATCTTCGTCGGCTCACCGTCCTGGTGCAGCGTGATGCCCTTGGTCGGGTACCAGCTGAACGGCGAGTCGTACGCCTGGACGCGGTTGCGCATCAGTTCGCCGCTGGACCACTTCTCCGGCTTGGCGTGCGCGTCGATCGGCAGGACCAGACCCTCACCCGGGTGCACACCGACGTTGTTGTCGAGCTGCGAGGTGTCCCACAGCCAGATCAACAGGCCCTTCTGGTACGGGAAGTGCTCGACCCAGTTCGGCCGCGTGGAGGCGAAGCCGAAGTTGTACGGGCCGGTCTTGAGGGTCTTGTCGTAGGAGACGTACTGCCGGTTCTCGGCGATGTAGTACTGCGGGTAGGAGTTGGTGAAGGACTCACCGATCCGCTCGAACCCGCTCGCCGTCCAGCCCGCGTCGCCGTCCTCGGCACCGTCCTCCAGCACCGGCTCACCGTCGGCGGTGATGACGATGTCGTCAGCGGCGAAGCCGCGTTCGGCGACACCGCCGTCGGTGCGGTAGTGGAAGCGCAGGTCGATCTTCTCGCCCGCGTACTCGTCCAGCGGGTACGACAGGTCCACGTAGCCGTCGGAGTGGCCGTCCAGCGCCGGGGAGCCGCTGCCGTCCCGCGGGATCGGCTTGCCGTCCGCGGTGCCGTCCAGCGCCGTCCAGGTGCTGCCGCCGTCGGTGGAGACCTGCGTGTAGAGGAAGTCGTAGCCCTGCTCGATCTCCCACCAGCCCTTGAGGTCGAGCGAGGCGGAGGCCTTGCCGGTCAGGTCGACCGAGCGCGTCAGCGAGTTGCGCACGTCGTCACCCATGCCGCTCCACCACTGCTTGCTGCCGGTGGCGGGCTTGACGATGGTGGTGGTGACGTCCTTCTCGGGGAGTTCGACGATCAGGGCCTGCGGGTGCTTCCGCTTGCCGTTCTTCGCCGGTGCCGCCGCGGCGCTCAGGGTGTGCTTGGACAGCGTCGCGGCCTTCGCCGTGTCGTAGTCCAGCCAGCCCAGCGTCAGCTTGTCCCAGGCCGTCATCTCGCCGGCCGAGTCACCGATGGCTTCCTTGCCCTTGCCGAGCCAGGAACCGGACGACATCAGCGACCAGTAGGCCACGGACGACTCGCCGGTGCCGGTGGTGTCGTAGAGGTCGGGCAGGCCGAGGTCGTGGGCGTACTCGTGGGCGAAGACGCCCAGTCCGCCGTTCTCGGGCTGCACGGTGTAGTCGCCGACCCAGACGCCGGTGTCGCCGATCTGGGTGCCGCCGGCCTGGTTGAAGTCCGGTCCGGTGCGGCCGAAGTCGGTGCCGTAGGCGTACCAGCGGTGCGCCCAGATGGCGTTGTCGCCCTGCGCGCCGCCGCCGGCGGAGGCGTCCTCGCCGGCGTGCACGAACTGGAAGTGGTCGAGGTAGCCGTCGCGCTCGTTGAAGTCGCCGTCACCGTCGTGGTCGTAGCGGTCCCAGACGTCGTACTCCGCCAGCGCCTCTTTGATCTCCGCGGTGGTCTTGCCGGACGCCTTCTGGTCCTCGACCCACTGGTTCACACCGTCGCGGACGGCGTCCCAGACGGTGTCGCAGACGTTGGAGCCGCACGCGGTGTTGCCGTAGCGCGCCTCGTTGTACTCGACCTTCACCCAGTCGGAGACCGTGCCGTCGACCGAGTACTTACCGGAGGACTGGGTCTCGTAGTAGGTCTTCAGGGAGTCCTCGCCGTCACCGAAGTACACGTCGGTGAAGTGGTCCCGGTCGAAGTCCTCCTTCCACAGCGTGGTGTTGTCCTCGCTGCGGTCGGGCTCGGCGATCTGGTTGTGCAGCGGACCGGGTTCGCCGCCGAAGCGCGGGTCGACCTCGTCGCCGAACTCGATGAGGATGGTGAAGATCTTGTCGGTCTTCACCGTCTCCATCTCGACGAACTTGCCCTTGCCGAGCTGCATGACCTTCGACCCGTTGCGGGTCTTGGGCTTCTTTCCGGACGCCAACTGCTGCAGCGCCGCCTGCTTCTGGGCGTTCTGCTGCTGGGTGAGCGGGCCGTCGAGGTTGTGGTCGGCGTGGTCGGCGTGGTCGTGGTCGTGCTTCGCCGGCTCTTCCGCCTGCGGGTGCGCCGGGCGGTTCTCGGGCTCCTGCGCCTGCGCCGCGGTGGCGGGCAGCAGCGCGGCTGCTCCCATCGCGGCAACGGCGGTGGCCAGGGCCGCGGTCCTCGATCTTATGGATCTCCGTGGTGTGGTCACGGGTGCAACGTCCTCCCCTGCAAGTACGGTGACTTGACGGGACGCATTCGACCCGAGTGACAGGGGAAAAGACAGTCCTTGTTTTAGACACGTCAATCAAGTAGGTTGCGCGGCCGGGCGGTTGATACGCACGACTGACCGTGACCCCGTGCGCCCCCCGTGCTGCCGTGCCGTGGGTCAGGTCACGCTTACTGAGCGTTCCCCGAGGGCATCTCGCAACGTAAAGTCGTTCGGCGGCAAGCGACGTGACCGAACGACCCCGCATCTGACCCCCCGAGGACGGATCCCGCCATGCCGCGTCCGACTCTCGCACAGCTCGTCTACGGCTCAGCGACCGTCACGCTCACGACGCTCCTGCTGCTGGTCCTCGCCCCGGTCCGGTCCGGTGGTGGCACCGGGCTGGTGGCCGGCGGAGCGCTGGCGGCCGGCCTGGTGGTGGCGCTCGCCGCGCCGGCCGGAC
>NZ_BAAHCA010000568.1:0-3223 GCF_054776295.1 Streptomyces sparsus | reverse complement strand
AGGCTCCACGCCAGGGCCGAACGGAGGCGGGCGGGGGCCAGCACACGGACGCGGGCCACCGCGGAGGGGCGCGGGGGGCGTTCCAGCAGGGCGGGACCGGCCGCTTCGACGGCGTCGAGTTGGGCGCGCATCAGGCCGGCCGCCGTGTCGAGCACGGTGGCGGGACCCGGGTGCATGCCCCTCGTCAGGGCGGGCCTGGTCACGCGTCGACGCGCCAGATCCGTCAGCTCAGCGATCAGGGTGGCCACGGCCGGGCTCCAGCGTGCCCGGACCAGATCCGCCTCCGCGCCGGGGTGGGCGTCCAGGACTACCTGCGGCAGGAGCAGGCGGCCCTCGGCAAGGTCGGTGCTCAGGTCGGTGAGAACGTCGGTGAGCTGGGCGCCGTCGACGAAGTGCTCGTAGTCGGCCTGCCGGTCCAGCCGGAGCGTCATCGGCGCACCGGCCTGATCGAACAGGTGCCGTACCTGGTCGACCCAGGGCACCAGCCCCTCATTGCACCGGGCCCGCCACGCGGCCCAGTCGGGGAAGCGCACCCCGTGGGCGTCGTCCCGCGTCTGAGCCATGGCGCCCCGGAGACCGGTCAGGTCCAGACGCCATCGTTCGGCCGCGTCCACCAAGGCGTACCGGATCGGATCGGTGCTCGTGCCGGCCGCCAGGTCGTGCTCCAGCGCCCTGGTCCACGCTGCGGCGCGCGCTGCACGCTCGGCAGGCTCCGCGCCGGGCTGGTCCGCCAGGTCGTCAAGGGTGGTGGCGGCCGCCCAGAGGGCCCAGCACGCTGGGCGCAGTGCGGCCGGCATCAGCTGGATGAGGGCATGGATCCCGGGATCGTGCCGCCGTGTGGTGCGGCGGCACAGCCGGTACGCCGCCCGCAGAGCGGGGTCCTCGACCCGCAGCGCACGGGTGGTGGTCCGGCGGCGCCGCGCGGGCGCCGTGTCGAGCGGAGTGGGCTGCGGTGTCGTGTGCATCTCGGGGCGTGGACCTCAGGGTTTTTCCGTGTCGGATGCCGTGGCCGACGCCGCGGCGGTTCGGCGCGGCGCGGGAAGGCGGGGCACGGCTTTCTCCGGCCCTGGCGCACGGGGCCGTGTGTCGGCGGGCAGGGCGCTGCGGGTGCTGCGGCGAAAGCCCACCAGGGCTGCCAGGGCCGCTCCCGCGAACCAGGTGAGCTGGATGGCCAGATGGCGCGGTACCGGGTCGGTGGAGAATCCCGCCGCCGTGCTGGCCTGCATGGCTCCGTAGGAGGGCAGGAAGCGGAGAACCGGGTTGTCGGCCCCGGAGCTCGTGATCGGGTTCTGCAGGGCGAGGTCGATGATGCTGGTCATCACGATGGCGAACATGCCCTCGACCTCCCGGCGCAGTACGGAGCCGAAGCCGACACCGAGGGCGCCGTAGGTGAGCCCGGCAGTGAACAGCGCGGCGGCGAGCAGCGCGGGCTGCCGAGGTGTCCACGCCAGGCAGGTGACCGCGGTGGCGTAGGCGGCGACCGTCGCCGAGACGAGAGCCAGCGCGGTCACCTTGGCCAGGACGAGGTGGGTGCGGGGGTAGCCGGCCATCGCCAACCGGCGGTCGAAGCGGTTGCCGGAGAAGGTGGCGGCGAACATCATGAAGCCGGTGATCAAAGTGACCGCGTTGAGGGCGCCGCTGATCTCGGTCAGTTCGTTGCCGCGGGGACTCAGCGTCTCACCGGTGGCGCGCAGCCGCATGGGGGCCGGGGCGTCGGGCATCGCCAGGTAGGCAAGGGTCGTCCACAGGGGGACGAACAGGACCACGAGGACCATGGCGAACCGGTTGCGGCCGTGCTCGACGAGCGCGAATCCGGTGGCGAGCGCGAACCGGGCCACATGGCACCTCACGCGGGCACCGCCCGGTCCGGGCGAAGCACCCCGCCGTCCAGGCGCCACAACTCGTCCAGGCGCCCGGCGTCGTACGCCAGGTGGGAGACGACCAGGACGGAGCGTCCCGCGTCCCGCAGCCTGCGGGCGAGCTCCCAGAACCGCTGGTAGGTGTCCCAGTCGAACCCCTGGTACGGCTCGTCCAGCAGCAGCACCTGGGGATCGTGCATCAGCGCCAGCGTCACGTTCAGTTTCTGCCGCGTCCCGCCGCTGAGGACCCCCGCCCGTTCGTCGGCGTATCCGGCGAAGCCGAGCGTGTCCATGACCTGCTCGGCATACCGCTGGTCTGCCAGGCGATAGGCCCTCTGGAAGAACGTCAGGTGCTGCCGGACGGTCAGCGCGTCGTTGAGGACCACGTGCTGCGGGCAGTAACCGAACCGGCCACCGTGGCGGACCGAGCCACGTGAGGGCCGCAACCCACCGGAGAGGATCTTCAGCAGGGTCGACTTGCCCGCGCCGTTCTCCCCGACGATCCCGCACAGGCTCCCCGCCCCGAGCCGCAGGTCGACGCCACGCAGGACCGCCCGCCGACCGTAGGCGTGGTGCACGCCCTCGACCTCCACGCCCGCACCTCCCACCCGAACCGGACCGTGTACACGAGCCACAACGATCACGGTGCGGGAACGGCACGCCCTGTTGTCGCATCCGTCGGCAGGGGCCTACCCGCGGCCGTCGTCCTGCCGGGAACGTCGACGCCTCAGGAGCGGGCGGGGCGCTCACCCCCGGGGTCGGTCGGGGGTTCGTTCTTCCTGGTGCGGCGGCGGTGGCTGGTGTCGCACCACGGGTACCGGCGGCTGCGGCGGCAGGTGCACAGCGCGACCACGAAGCGGTCCGACCGGGCGATGCCGCCGTCCGCCAGCTCGACCTCGACCGGTCCCTCCACCAGCACCGGACCCTCCGGCTCGACCGTCACCCGACGGGCCCGCCCTGCTTTGGCGGCCGGCGTCCCGTCGCCGCTCGCCGCGTCGGTGCCGGCGCTTTCGTCCGGCGCCGTCCGTGCGGGTCCTGACGCCGTGCGGTCGGGAACGGCGCCGCTCTCCTGCTCATTCCTGCCGTTGCGCACGGACCACCACCAGCTCCTCCTTCTCGGCGCCGGGCGCGATGAAGCCCTGCTCGGCGAGCCAGGCCGCGCGGCTGCGCATGACCGGGCCGAACGGTATGTAGCGGCGCTCGGCGATCGCGGCGTGCAAGCCCGTCCGGCCCAGCAGGTCGACGCTCAGCTCGGGGCCGCACAGCGCCGAGTGCACCATCAGCAGGACCCCGCCGGGCGCGAGCAGGTCCGCCGCGCCGCGGCAGATGCCGTCGATGAACGCCCGGCCGTCGGGGCCCGCGTC
>NZ_BAAHCA010000567.1:0-3240 GCF_054776295.1 Streptomyces sparsus | reverse complement strand
CGCCGCTGGCCGCCGCGCTGCACGCGGTGCGGCGGCCTGTGCTGCGTCGCGGCCCCGGTCACCGGCACGTGCACACCGCCACCTGGTTCCAGGAGGACACCGACCGCGGGCCGATGCTGTTCCACTCCGGTGCCACCTGCGGCCAGCAGGTGTACATCGGCTTCCGCCCCGCCACGGGTACGGCTGTCGCGGCCGTGTCCACCCGGCGTTTCCGCCTCGGCGACCGCTTCCTCCAGGCCGCCTGCACCCTGCTCGCCGACCCGTCGGCGTGACGTGCGGCAGGGCCGGTCGGGGGACGCGGCGGACCTCCCCCGGCGCGGCGGGCTCCGGCACGCACCGAGCCGGAGCCCGGCGGCTGTCCGGACTCCGGCTCTGCTCGGCAGCGGGAGGAGAGGGCGGAAGAGGAGGAACGGAACAGGACAGGAGCGGAAGGGCTGAAGCAGAGGGGAATCAGTTCATCGGGCTCCTGGGGTCGGCGGTGGAGGCGCTGGACGAGGAACGACCGCGCTGAACAACGGCGGATGCGGCTGGAACTGCCTCGGAGGAGTGCAACCCGAGGCTGCCCAGCCTGCGTGACGATGCACCTGCGGCACGGTCGCTTCACTCGAAAGCGTCACCGGGACGGGCCCGCTGACCGGCGACGCCGCCGCCGTCCCGCGGGCGGGGCACCGTCCGCGGCGGGCGCCTCAGCCGCCGAGGTGGGCGTTGACCGTGGCGGCGATGGCCCGGGTGTAGCGGGCGATGCCGGGGGACGGGACGGGGCAGGGCTTCGGCGTGGAGGTGGTCGGCGCCAGGCAGAAGTGCAGGGGGTCGTCCGCTCGGTGCATACGGGCCGTGCCGCCCTCGCAGAACCCGGCACGGGAGCGCTCGGCGGCGGTGCACGGCAGCCGCTCGGCGAAGGTGTACCGCCCGCCGGCGGGACTGACGCGTGCTCCGGCGTCGGAGAGCAGGTCAGAGGTGGCCGCCGCGTGCGCGGTGTAGAACTCGTTCACCTTGCGCACCCGGTCGGGGTTCATGGCGTCCGGCCCCTGGAGCACCCAGACGATCGTGGGGCGGTCCAGTCCCGCCGTCCCGGCGGCGGCGGTGATCTCCTTCGTCAGTGCCCGCGCGTCGGCGGCGTACCGCGCGTAGTAGGCCGGGGTGTCGGACTGCGTCTGCCGCATGCACGGTGTGTAGCCCCAGGAGTTGCCCCAGAACTGGAGCACCACCACCGACGGGCGGAAGTCCCGGACGAGGGCGGCGGCCTTGTCCTCCGCCGGTACCAGGGAGTTGTCCTTCCGGCCCTCCAGGTAGTCGCAGAGGGTGGTACCCGAGTAGGGCGCGCTGCGGTAGGCGTGCCCCCGCTCGGTGATCCGCCTGCCCAGTTCCTTCTGGGTCTCCATGCCCAGCGAGTCCCCCAGGTAGAGGACCCGGCCCCGCACCCCGGCGTCCGCCGGTGCGGCCGGCTCGACGCCGCCCGCCGACGGTGACGCGGACGCCGGCGGCGCCTTCGAGGAGCGCGAGGCGGGGGTGGGGCTGGGTGAGCTGGGCAGGTACTCGGGACGGTCGTCCGTGGCCTCCGGCACCGTCGTCGCCGACGGCGAGGGCAGCGTCCAGCCGAGTACTCCCAGCGCGACGAGGCACCCGGCGAGCACCCACCACCACCCACGGCGCATCAACGATCCCTCCGGTCATGACGGTTGGTCGGGCGTGGCCCGATCGGTCGGACGGAACGCGGCGGGTGCTCCCGGTGCCCGGTCGACCGGACGTCACGACAAGCCGCTCCGATCAGCGCACAGGAAAGCACACCCGGCACAGCGGCAACACCGGGTGGCCGGTTTGCCCCCCATGCGGCCTCTCCGCCGACCCGGTGGCCGTCGGTGGAACCGGGCAGCCCGCACCGCTGATCACCCGGATCCCGGCCCCGGCAGCCGCAACCTCGCGACGGCCCGGAACGGCCGAACCGTGTCGGGCCGGGCCCCGCCCGGAACCGGCAGCCCTCAGGCCCGCGCGGCCTCGGCGGCACTCAGGACTGCGCGGCCTCGGCGGCCCGGCTCAGCTCGTCGGCCTTGGCGGCCGGGTCGTAGTCGGCGCCCACGCCCTCGACGATGGCGACGTCACCCCGGAAGTGGTCGGTGCGCAGCGGCAGGATGCGCTGGTAGGCCGGGGAGCGGTACCAGGCGTGGGCGGTGTCCGCGTCGGGGAAGCCGATGAGGACGAGGTCACCGGGGAAGGCGCCCTCCAGCACGTCGAGCCGGCCGCCGTGCACCAGGAACCGGCCGCCGTAGGGGTCCAGGGTGGCCTGGATGCGCCGGATGTAGTCGAGCACCTCCGGGTGCGGGCTTCCCGAGTGCAGGTGGGCGATCGCGTAGGCGGTCATCGGCGTTCCTCCTGGTGGTCGCGGGCGGTGGACCGGCCCGTCGGACGCGGTACGGCGATCCTCCACGGCCCGGGGGCGGCCGTCGATTACCTGCCGGGTCATGCCGGTGGGTGCCGCCCGCGGTGACGTTTCGCTCCGTGCACGGGCATACGTCCGCGTATGCGGGGAACCGGTCTCCAGTCCGCGCAGCCACATCAGGGAAGGAAGTGAGGGACGTGCGGGTTGCCTTTCTCGTCGCACACGAAGGCGTCGAACAGGTCGAGCTGACCGATCCGCGACAGGCGGTGACCGACGCCGGAGGCACGGCCTTTCTGCTGTCCACCACCGACAACGACGTGCAGGCGTTCAACCACCTGGACAAGGCCGACACCTTCACGGTCGACCGGCAGGTCTCGCAGGCCACCGTGGAGGACTTCGACGGGCTGGTGCTGCCGGGTGGCGTCGCCAACCCCGACGCACTGCGCATGGACGAACAGGCCGTGTCCTTCGTCCGGGAGTTCTTCAAGACCGGCAAGCCGGTCGCGGCGATCTGCCACGCGCCCTGGGTCCTGGCGGAGGCGGACATGGTGCGCGACCGCACCCTGACCTCCTGGCCGAGCCTGGAGACGGACCTGCGCAACGCGGGCGGCAACTGGGTGGACGAGCAGGTCGTGGTCTGCGAAGGAGGCCCCAACGTGCTGATCACCAGCCGCAAGCCGGACGATCTGAAGGCTTTCAACGAGGCGTTCATCGCGGAGTTCCGCAAGGTCGCCGCCTGACGGAGTGCGGGTGGCCGCCGCGGGAGCGCGGCGGCTGCGGCACGTCCGTCGGCGGAGTGGGCACGCGCGGGACGTCGGACGGTCACACGGCGAAGGCGCCCGGTGGGACGGTTGTCCCACCGG
>NZ_BAAHCA010000566.1:0-3251 GCF_054776295.1 Streptomyces sparsus | reverse complement strand
ACCCGCCCCCGGGACGCCACCGCCCCCACCGCAGGCCGCCGCCCACGCCGCGAAGGCCGCCCCTGCCGCCGCCGTCACGAAAGCTGTCGCCCACATCACGAAGACCGCTCCTCGTCCCACCACGGGTTGTCGGGGCCCCGGCGGTTCGCCACCACGGCCGCGACCGGGGGGATCAGCGCGGCGACCGCGCACATGGCGACCGCCAGGGGCACCGACACCAGCCGCACGAACGCCCAGGCGCTCACGAACAGGACCAGGCACACGCCCATCAGCACGAAGTACCGCCGGCGCCGCCGCTCGTAGGAGCGTCGCGTCCTGCCGTCGGGAGAACCGCTCGACGGGCCCGTCATGCCTCCAGGGTACGGCCGCGAACGGCCTCCAGCTGGGCGGCCGCGTAGCGGGACGCCGCCGGGCCGAGCCGTTCGTGCAGGGCGGTGAAGACGCCGGCCGACCGCTCGCCCGGCCAGTCGTCGGGCAGCAGTGAAGCGGGCAGGCCCGGGTCGGCGTAGGGCAGCCGCCGCCAGGCGTCCAGGGCGAGCAGGTGGTCCCGGTAGGCCTGCTCCTCCGGCAGCCGGCGACGCCGGGCCCAGGCGTCCAGCACCGGTTCGTGCACGGCGAGGAACTCCCGGTGCAGGTCCGCCAGCGCGGACAGGTCCCACCAGCGGGCCACCGCGTCCGGAGTCGGCTCGAAGCCGGCGTGCACCCCCCGGAAGAGCACGACGTACTCGCTCAACTCCAGCCGCTCCAGGGTGTGCCGGGTCTCCGCCTCCAGGTGCGCGGGAGCCACCCACACGCCTGGCGCGGCGTTGCCGAAGCCGAGCCGGGCCAGCCGGGAGCGCAGCACGTGCCTCCGGCTGCGTTCGCTCTCCGGCACCGAGAACACGGCGAGCAGCCACTGCCCGTCGTGGCGGGCGTGCTGGTAGATGCGCCGGTCGCCGTCCTCCAGCAACTGCCGGGCGGCGTCGGACGGCGCGTAGTCCGAGCCCCGGCTGCCGGACCGGCGCACGGTGAGCAGGCCGCGGCGTTTGAGCCGCGAGACGGCCGACCGCACCGCGGGCGGTTCCACCCCCACCGCTCCGAGCAGCCGGATCAGCGCGGCCACCGGCACCCGTCCGTCCGCGGTCAGGGAGCGGCCGTGAGCGCCGTAGAAGGTGACGATGAGGGACCCGGGACTCTGCTGCTCTGCCACGTGATCACTCTAGGGCGCGTCCCGCAGCCGGAACCGCTGCAGTTTGCCGGTCGGGGTCCGCGGCAGGGACTCGGCGAACACGAACTCCCGCGGGCACTTGAAGTAGGAGAGTTCGGCGAGGGTGAACTCCCGCAGCCGGTCGGTCGCCTCCGGCCCGGGAGCGACCCCGTCGCGCAGCACCACGTGGGCCACGACCCGTTGGCCGCGCCGCGGGTCCGGGCGCCCCACCACCGCGGCCTCCAGCACGTCCGGGTGCCGCAGCAGCACCTCCTCCACCTCGGGCCCGGCGATGTTGTGCCCGGCCGACACGATCATGTCGTCGGCCCGTGCCACGTAGCGGAAGTAGCCGTCCGGCTCCCGCACATAGGTGTCACCGGTGAGGTTCCAGCCGTCGACGACGTACTCCTGCTGCCGCCGGTCGGCGAGATAGCGGCAGCCGAGCGGGCCGCGCACCGCGAGCCGGCCCGGTTCACCGTCCGGCAGTTCGACGCCGTCCGGGGAGAGCACGCGTGCCTCGAAGCCCGGCACCGGTACTCCGGTGGTTCCCGGACGGGCCGCCTCGTCGGCGGCGGAGATGAAGATGTGCAGCATCTCCGTGGCGCCGATGCCGTTGATCAGCCGCAGCCCGGTGCGCTCCCGCCAGTCGTGCCAGGTCGCGGCGGGCAGGTTCTCGCCGGCGGAGACGCAGCGCCGCAGGGAGGACACGTCCGGACCCGGCAGCCGGTCCAGCATCGCGCGGTAGGCGGTGGGCGCGGTGAACAGCACCGAGACCCGGTGCCGCTGCACGGCGTCCAGCAGCCCCTGCGGGCCGTCCCACTGGGCCAGTACCGTGCGGGCCCCGACCCGGAGCGGGAAGACCACCAGCCCGCCCAGGCCGAAGGTGAAGCCGAGCGGCGGGCTGCCGGCGAACACGTCCTCGGCGGTGGCGCGCAGCACCCTGGCGGCGAAGGTGTCGGCGATGGCCAGCACGTCCCGGTGGAAGTGCATGCAGCCCTTGGGACGCCCGGTGGTCCCGGAGGTGAAGGCGATCAGCGCCACGTCGTCCGCCGCGGTGGCGACCGTGGTGAACCGGGCCGGCTTGTCGGCGGCCAGACGCAGCAGGTCTCCCGGCCCCTCACCGCCGAAGGCGGTCACCCGCAGGCCGGCCACCTCCGCGTCGACCAGGTCGGTGAGGGAGCGGCTGTCGCAGAGCGCGTGCCCGACCTTCGCCAGTTCGCACACCGTGCGCAGTTCGGCGCGCCGCTGAGCGGCGAGCACCGTGACCGCCACCGCTCCGGCCTTCATCACCGCCAGCCAACACGCTGCCAGATGAGGCGAGTTGGGTCCGCGCAGCAGTACCCGGTTGCCCGGCAGCACGCCGAGGTCCTCGGTGAGCACCCACGCGATGCGGTCCACCCGCTCCCGCAGTTCCGCGTACGACCAGGCGTCGCCGTCCCCGTCGAGCACGGCGATGCGCTCCCCGCCCAACCGGTCCGCCGTGCCGTCCAGCAGCTCCGCCCCGCAGTTCAGCCGGTCCGGGCGGCGCAGCCACGGCTCGTTCAGCAGCAGCCGCGGCCACTGCTCGGGCGGCGGGAGGTGATCGCGGGTGAAGGAGTCCACGTGGGCGGAGGGGCTGAGCTGCATGGCGGGTTCTCCCCTTGCGGCGGTACCGAGAAGGGTGGTTCCGGGCGTGCCGATGTGCTGATGAGCGTAGCGTGATGGTGACGACAGTCAACGGGCCGCGATAGTGGAGGTGGGTGGATGCCCGCGTTCGCCCTGACACCGGAACAGGTCGCCTGGTGCGCCGAACTGAGAGCGCTGGCCGCCGAACGCCTGCGCCCGCTCGCCGAAGGCGGCGCCCCGGGGGCCGTCAACCGCCCGCTGCTCGCCGCCCTCGGTGAGCTCGGCCTGCTGCGGCGCCTCTTCCCCGCCCGCGCGCTTGACCTGTGCCTGCTGCGGGAGTCCCTGGCCCACGGCTGCACCGAAGCCGAGACGGCACTCGCCCTCCAGGGGCTCGGGGCCGGGCCCCTGCTGCTCTCCGGCAGTCCGGACCAGCAGCGCCGCTGGCTGCCCGGCGTCGCGG
>NZ_BAAHCA010000565.1:0-3251 GCF_054776295.1 Streptomyces sparsus | reverse complement strand
CCGCCACCGTCCGGGCCGGCGCACAGGCCGCCTTCCCGACACCGGAGGAGCTGCCCGCGGCCCCCGCGCCGCACACCGGCTGAACCCGCAGGAGGCCGCTCCCGCCGCTCCCGTCGCCCCTGGTCGCCGCGGCCCCTCAGGTTTCCTCCCCACCTGGTCGGGAACCCGGAAACGGCTGTGAGCGGTCGCCGGCCCCCTGAGTCGGAGCCGGTGGACCAGCACCCTTTCTGTGGAGGCGACACCGTTGACGACGTACGGATACTTCCTCGCCACCGAGGAGTTCGACATCCAGAGCCTGCTGGACCAGGCCCGCATGGCCGAGCAGGCCGGTTTCGAGGCACTGGCCATCAGCGACCACTTCCACCCGTGGAACGAGGCGCAGGGGCAGAGCCCCTTCGTCTGGTCGGTGATCGGCGCGCTCTCCCAGGTGTGTTCGCTACCCGTCACGACCTTCGTCACCTGCCCCACCATGCGCATGCACCCCGCGATCAACGCGCAGGCCGCCGCCACCTCCGGCGCGCTGACCGACGGACGCTTCCGGTTCGGCATCGGCACCGGCGAGGCCCTCAACGAACACGTGCTGGGCGACGCGTGGCCGGAGGCCCAGATCCGCATGGAGATGCTGGAGGAGGCCGTCTCGCTGATGCGGTCGCTCTTCAGCGGCGACCGGGTCTCCCACCGGGGCAAGCACTACACGGTGGAGAACGCGCGCCTCTACACACTGCCCGACGAGTCCGTGCCGATCTACATATCCGGCTTCGGCCCGCAGGCCGCCGCCCTCGCCGGGCGGGTCGGCGACGGCTTCGTGACCATGGGACCGGACGAGGAACTCGTCGCGCAGTTCCGCCGCAGCGGCGGCGGCACCAAGCCGGTGCTCGGCGGGTTGAAGGTCTGCTGGGACGCCGACCGCGACCGTGCCGTGCGCACCGCGCACCGGTTGTGGCCCAACCTCCGGCTGCCCGGGGAGCTCGCCCAGCTGCTGCCCACCCCGGCCCACTTCGAGCAGGCGGGTGAACTGGTCACCGAGGACATGATGGCGGAGGCGCTGACCTGCGGTGACGACGTGCAGCAGCACGTCGAGTCGGTACAGGCCTACGACCGGGCCGGATTCGACGAGGTCTACGTCGGCCAGATCGGCCCCGACCAGCAGGGGTTCTTCGACTTCTACCGGGCGGAGGTGCTGCCCGCGCTGCGGCGGCCCGAACCCGCTTCCCCGCACACCCAGTCCTGACGCAGGCGCGCAGTGAAGGAGCACATGATGCCGTCGGTCGCCCCCGAGACCACGCAGGCCCCGCAGTCCCCCCGGCGGCCGGCCGACGACGGCCCTGCGCTGCCCGCACCCCGGGGTGAGCTCTCCCGGGCGGTGATCGGTGCGCTGACCGGGGAGCCAGGTTCGGCCACGCTGCCCGACGAGCACGTCGTACGCGGCGCCGACCCCTACGGAGACGACCTGCAACTCGCCCTCTACACCTGCTACGAGCTGCACTACGCCGGTTTCGGGCAGGTCAGCGGGGACTGGGAGTGGGACCCGGACCTGCTGCGCCTGCGGGCGGCGCTGGAGCGCCGCTTCCTCGGCGCGCTCCGCGCCGACGCCACCCGGCACACCTCGGTCGCCGAGGCGATGGCCGGACTGCTGGTGGAGCCGGTCGACGGGGACGGGGTGTCCCACTTCCTGGCCGGCGAGCAGGGACAGCGGTGGCACCTGCGGGAGTACGCGGCACAGCGCTCCCTCTACCACCTCAAGGAGGCCGACCCGCACGCGTGGGTGATACCCCGGCTGCGCGGCCGGGCGAAGGCGGCGATGGTCGCGGTCGAGTACGACGAGTTCGGCGCCGGCCGCGGTGACCGGGTGCACGCCGAACTGTTCGCCGAGCTCATGGCCGACCTGGGCCTCGACCCCGGGTACGGCGGCTATCTGGACGCCGCCCCCGCCCCGATGCTGTGCGTCGTCAACCAGATGTCGCTGTTCGGCCTGCACCGCTCGCTGCGCGGCGCGCTGGTCGGACACTTCGCCACGGTAGAGATCACGTCCTCGCCCTCCTCGCGGCGCCTGGCCCAGGCGATGGAGCGGCTGGACGCCGGGGCCGCGGCCGTGCACTTCTACGAGGAACACGTAGAGGCCGACGCCGTGCACGAGCAGATCGTGCGCCGGGACGTGGTGGCCGACCTGCTGCGGCAGGAACCGCATCTGGAGGCCGACATGGCGTTCGGCGTCGACGCCACCGAGTTCGTCGAGGCGCGGCTCGCCGCACACCTGCTCGCAGCCTGGCGGGACGGCCGCTCCAGCCTGCGCACCCCGCTCTGAGCTCCGCCGAACCGCCGGGACAAATGCCCCGCACGCCGCCCACCGGGACTCCGGCGGGCGACGTGCGGGTGTCCGGAACCGGCCCGGTGCGGCCGAGTGACCGCGACCCGCCTCAGCGGCGCGGGCCGGGCGGGGTGGCCGAGGACGAACGGCGGGTCCCGGGAGCGGGGACAGCGCCGTGGCGGCGTTGGCGCCGGCTGTACTCGGTGATCGCCTGCCACAGGTCACGTCGGTCGACGTCCGGCCAGTAGCCGGGTGTGAAGTACAGCTCCGCGTAGGCAGCGTGCCACGGAAGGAAGTTGGACGTGCGCTGCTCGTTGCCGGTGCGCCACAGCAGGTCCACGTCCGGCATGTCGGGGAGGGGCAGATGGCGGGCGAAGCCGTCCTCGTCGAGGAGACGGGGATCCACCTCACCCCTTCGAGCTGCCTGGGCGAGCGCTGCGGCGGCCCGGGTGATCTCGTCGCGACCGCCGTAGCTGATGCACACGGTGAGGGTCAGGCCGGTGCGGGCGCGCGTGCGGTGCTGTTCGCGCCTGAGGGCGTCGACGATCTCCTGGGGGAGTCTGTCGGGACGGCCGGACCAGCGCTGGCGCACGTCCAGGTCACGGAAGGTGGCCTTGTCGAGTTCACTCTTGAGCGTGGCCATGATCCCCGCGACTTCCGCGGCGTCGCGATTCCAGTTCTCGGTCGAGAACGCGTAGAGCGTCAGGTGGCGCAGGCCGATCTCCAGGGCCCCGTGGACCACCTCGTGGACGGCGGCGGAGCCGGCGCGGTGACCTTCCTGGCGGGGCAGGCCGCGCTGCTCGGCCCAACGGCCGTTGCCGTCCATGATGACCGCAACGTGGGACGGCATGAGGTGGGCGGCGATCCGCGGTGGCCGGAAGCCGTCGGGGTGCGGGGGCGGGGGCCGGAGCCCGGCGCCGTCGGCCGGCGGGTGCGGATCGCC
>NZ_BAAHCA010000564.1:0-3260 GCF_054776295.1 Streptomyces sparsus | reverse complement strand
CCGGCCGCCGCTCCCGCCGTCCGTCCACCGCCTCCGGCGGGCACACCCCGGCCGCGTCCACCGCCGGTACGCCGGGGAACGGCGAGGCCGTGCCCCGGCTGCGCATCTCCCGCTCCGCCACGGCCTGGGCGCTGGGCGTCTTCTTCGGCTTCCAGGCCACCGCCGCCTACGTCATCCTCGGCTGGCTGCCGCAGATCTTCCGGGACGCCGGGGTTCCCGCCTCCACCGCGGGACTGCTGCTCGCCGTCACCATGGGCCTGGGCATCCCGCTGTCCTTCGTCCTGCCCCGGATCGCCGCCCGGCTGGCACACCAGGGACCGCTGGTGGTGGTTCTGGGGCTCTGCGGGCTCGGCGGCTACGCGGGGTTGTGGCTCGCTCCGGCCGCCGGAGCGTGGGCCTGGGCGCTGCTGCTGGGCATCTCCAACTGCGCCTTCCCGCTCGTGCTGACGATGATCGGCATGCGGGCCCGCACCGGCGCCGGTGTCGCCGGTCTCTCCGCCTTCGTCCAGGGCACCGGCTACCTGCTCTCGATCCCCGGACCGCTCTCCGTCGGCGCCCTGCACGAGGCCACCGGCGGCTGGCCGGCCCCGCTGCTGCTGATGGCCTGCCTGATGACCGCGCAGATCGCCACGGGCGTCGTCGCGGGCCGGGACCGCTGCGTCGAGGACGGCGACTGAATGCGACACTGACGGCATGCCCGTGCTCGAACCCAATCCCGGCAACGGCCAGAAGAAGCTGCTCCTCGTCCTGGGGGCCATGCTCGGCCTGTCCGTCCTCATCGCCGTGATCGCCTCCATCGCCTCCCCCTGACAGCCCCACCGGTCCCCGCCCCGCCTCCTGCCGCGTGCCGCCGAGAGCCCCGGCCGTGCGGCCTCCGCCGTGCACCCCCGGCCGGGGGTGGGGCCAGCCCCCGGTCCCTTAGGGGGACAGGCTCAGGGACTTGTGGGTGGATCACCGGATGGGCACACCCCCTGCGGCTCCGTACCGTCGAATCACCAGCACGAAGGTGACGACAGCCGACGGAGGCGAGCCACATGACGGCCCGTGCGTACACCCGCTCCCCCTCGACCCGGGCGTCGTCGCAGACGTCGACCAGGCTGCGCTGGTGGACGCTCGCGCTGCCGGTACTCGCCTTCCTCGTGCTGCTCGCCCTCCTGACGGGCGGCGGGGAGGCCCAGGCGTCCGAGACGGCGGCGGTGCCGGCCGAGGAACTGCTGCACCAGCTCAGGCAGGCGCTGGGGGGCTGACCCGGCCCGTGGAGCGACCCCGCGCCGGTACCGGGCGCCGGCCGTCAACACCTCGAGCCTGACGGCGCGTTTCGTGGGAAGCTGGAAACCATGAGCGTCGATGTGCCCCGCAAGATCGTCCTCCTCCGACACTCCAAGGCCGACTGGCCAGAGGTCGCCGACCACGAGCGCCCCCTCGCGGAGCGAGGACGCAAGGACGCCCCGGTGGCGGGCGACTGGCTCGCCGCCCAGGGCGTGAACCCCGATCTCACCCTCTGCTCCACCGCGGTCCGCACCCGCGAGACCTGGAAGCTGGCTGTTCCGCAGCTCGCCAAACGCCCCCGCACGGTCTACGAGGAACGCCTGTACGAGGCGTCGCCCGGCGACCTGGTGGCCGTGCTCAACGAGGTGCCCGACGACGTCCGCGAGGTGCTGCTCGTCGGCCACAACCCGAGCATCCAGGGTCTGGCGCAGGTGCTGGCCGGTTCGGCCGACGAGGAGCCCGGCCGGCATCTGGAGCGGCGCGGCTTCCCCACCTCTGCGGTGGCGGTGCTGACGTACACCGGTTCGTGGAAGTCCCTGGAGCCCGGCGCGGCCAGACTGGTCGACTTCTGGGCCCCCAACGGCTGACGCCGTCGGCGGGCGGCGCACACCGCCGCCCGCCGACGTCCTCACTCCTGCGTGTCCGCCGCCTCGACCTCGTCGCGGGTGATGCCCAGCAGGTAGAGCACGGTGTCCAGGAACGGCACGTTGACGGCCGTGTGCGCGGCCTCCCGCACCAGCGGCTTGGCGTTGAAGGCCACCCCGAGGCCGGCCGCGTTGAGCATGTCCAGGTCGTTGGCGCCGTCGCCGATGGCGACGGTCTGCGACAGCGGCACGCCGGCCTGCTCGGCGAACCGCCGCAGCAGCCGCGCCTTGCCGGCCCGGTCGACGATCTCACCGGTGACCCGCCCGGTGAACCGGCCGTTCTCCACCTCCAGGGTGTTGGCCGAGGCGAAGTCCAGACCCAGTTCGTCCCGCAGCCCGTCGGTGATCTGGGTGAAGCCGCCGGACACCACGCCCACCTGGTAGCCGAGCCGCTTCAGGGTGCGGACCAGCGTCCGGGCGCCGGGGGTCAACCGCACCTCGTCGCGGACCTTGTCGACGACCGAGGCGTCCAGCCCGGCCAGCAGCGCCACCCGGGCGTGCAACGACTGCTCGAAGTCCAGCTCACCGCGCATGGCCGCGGCCGTCACCTCGGCCACCTTCTGCTCGCAGCCGGCGTGGGCCGCGAACAGCTCGATCACCTCGTCCTGGATGAGGGTGGAGTCCACGTCCATCACCACCAGCCGCTGCGCCCGGCGCTGCAGGCCCGACGCGACGACGGCCACGTCCACGCCCAACTGCGCCGACTCGGTGGCCAGTGCGGTGCGCAGCGGGCTGGTCGCGGCGCCTGACACCTCGAACTCCACGGCTGTGACCGGGTACTTGGCGAGCCGGAAGATGCGGTCGATGTTGCCGCCGGTGCCGGTGATCCGGGCGGCGATGGCGGCGGTGGTCTCCGCCGTGAGGGGGTGGCCGAGCACGGTGACGTGCGAGCGGCCGGTGCCTCGCGGCCGGTTGTCGCCCCGGCCGGAGATGATCTCCGCCTCCAGCTTCATGGAGTCCGCCCAGCTGTGCACGGTGGCCCGGAGCTCGCCCTCGGTGCTGCCGTCACCGCCTGCGGGGGCGGTGACCAGCGCGCACAGGGTGATGCGGCCCCGTGTGACGACCTGCTCGATGTCGACGACGTCGAGCGCGTAGGCGGCGAGGGTGTCGAACAGTCCGGCGGTGATGCCGGGACGGTCCTTGCCGAAGATCTTGACCAGGAGGGTGGGCGTGTCCGGACCGGTCGCACCGGTCGGAGGCGGAGGAGTCTGCGATGCGCTCATGGTGACCCCACGGTATCGGGCACCCGCTCCCCACGGGTACGCGTGTCCGCCTCGCGGACGGTGTGACCAGCGGTGAGCCCGCCGCCCGGAGCGAGGGCCGCCCGCCGTGCTGTCCCCGGCCCTC
>NZ_BAAHCA010000563.1:0-3262 GCF_054776295.1 Streptomyces sparsus | reverse complement strand
GGCCGGGCTGCCGCTGGCCCTGGCCACCGCGCGCAGCCTCGCCAGGACCGCTCCCCGACTCCAGGTGCCCTGGCCGGCCGAGGCCCGCGAGCAGCTCGTCACCCTGCTGGGCGCCGGCGACGCGACGGTACCGGTGTGGGAGGCGCTCGAAGCCGAAGGCCTGATCACCGCACTGCTGCCGGACTGGGAACGCGTCCGCTGCCGGCCGCAGCGCAACGCCGTCCACCGCTGGACCGTGGACCGGCACCTCGTCGAGACGGCCGTGCAGGCCTCCGCGTTCACCCGGCGCGTGCACCGCCCGGACCTGCTGCTGGTCGCCGCGCTGCTGCACGACATCGGCAAGGGCTGGCCCGGGGACCACTCCGTGGTGGGGGAGACCATCGTCCGGGACATGGCGGCCCGGATCGGCTTCGACGCCGCCGACGCCGGAGTGCTGGCCCGCCTGGTACGGCACCACCTGCTGCTGGTGGAGACCGCCACGCGACGCGACCTCGACGATCCGGTGACGGTCGCGTCCGTCGCGGACGCGGTCGGCGACACCGGCACCCTGGAACTGCTGCACGCGCTCACCGAGGCCGACGCGCTGGCCACCGGGCCCGCGGCCTGGTCTGCGTGGCGAGCGTCCCTCGTCACTGACCTGGTGACCCGCACCGCCGCGGTGATCGCCGGAACCGCGCCGACGGCCGGCGAGGACGCCGGAGCGCCGTCCGCCGAGGAGGAACGCCTCGCCGTCGAGGCCTGGCGCACCGCCGGCCCGATGCTGTCGCTGCACGCCCACGCCCCGGCAGGGGCTTCGGACCCGGGCCTTCCGGCGGGCAGCGCGCCCGACGGCAGCCCCCCGGAACCGGTCGGCGTGGAACTGCTGATCGCGCTCCCCGAACAGCCCGGCGTGCTGCCGGCCGTGGCGGGCGTGCTCGCCCTGCACCGGCTCACCGTGCGCACCGCGGAACTGCGCACCACCGACCCGACCGGTGAGGGCCCGGTCCTGCTGCTGAGCTGGCGGGTCGCCGCCGAGTACGGTTCCCTGCCGCAGGCCGCCCGGCTGCGTGCCGACCTGGTACGTGCGCTGGACGGCTCACTGGACATCCCGGCCCGGCTCGCCGAACGGGAGAAGGCCTACCGCGGACGCCGGCGCGGCCTCCAGGCGCCGCCGCCCCGGGTGACGGTGGCCGCCGTCGGATCCGAGCGCGCCACGGTGCTCGAAGTACGCGCCCAGGACGCCTCCGGCCTGCTGCACCGCATCGGCCGGGCGCTGGAGGCCGCCGAGGTCACCGTCCGCAGCGCGCACATCAGCACGCTCGGGGCCAACGCCGTCGACGCCTTCTACGTCACCGGCCCCGACGGCTCCCCGCTGCCCGACGCGCGGGCGGCCGAACTCGCCGGCGCGGTGCAGCGTTCGCTGGAGGGCTGACGGCAGGCTGACCGTATGCCGGGCGGGCAGATACCCTTGGCCCAGCGCGCCCCGACGCCCCCGCTGGGTCTGCGGCGCCTGGCCCTGCACCTCGCTGCGTTGCCGAACCGACCGACCGGCCCGCGAACGGCCCGGTCGAGGCCGGTCCTCCGCCGTGCGGTGCACTTCCAGACGTCGCCCGCATGTCCAGCCAGGACGCCGGGACACGCTGAAGACCGCCGAAGTGACCGACGACGTGAAGGATCAGCGACCGCCGTGTTCGACACTCTCTCCGATCGCCTCGCAGCGACTTTCAAGAACCTCAGGGGCAAAGGCCGGCTGAGTGAGGCGGACATCGACGCCACGGCGCGCGAGATCCGCATCGCCCTGCTCGAGGCCGACGTGGCGCTGCCCGTCGTGCGCTCCTTCATCAAGCAGGTGAAGGAGCGGGCGGCCGGCGCCGAGGTCTCCAAGGCGCTCAACCCCGCCCAGCAGGTCATCAAGATCGTCAACGAGGAGCTCGTCGGCATCCTCGGTGGCGAGACCCGCCAGCTGCGCTTCGCCAAGCAGCCGCCCACCGTGATCATGCTCGCCGGCCTCCAGGGCGCGGGCAAGACCACGCTCGCCGGCAAGCTCGGCCACTGGCTCAAGGGCAAGGGCCACTCGCCGCTGCTCGTCGCCTGCGACCTCCAGCGGCCCAACGCGGTCAACCAGCTCTCCGTCGTCGCCGAGCGCGCCGGGGTGGGCGTCTTCGCGCCCGAGCCCGGCAACGGCGTCGGCGACCCGGTCAAGGTGGCACGGGACTCCGTCGAGCACGCCCGCACCAAGCAGTACGACGTCGTGATCGTCGACACCGCCGGCCGGCTGGGCATCGACCAGGAGATGATGCAGCAGGCCGCGGACATCCGGGACGCCGTCAGCCCGGACGAGGTGCTGTTCGTCGTCGACGCGATGATCGGCCAGGACGCGGTCAACACCGCCGAGGCGTTCCGCGACGGCGTCGGCTTCGACGGCGTCGTGCTCTCCAAGCTCGACGGTGACGCCCGCGGTGGTGCCGCGCTGTCCATCGCCCAGGTCACCGGCCGCCAGGTGATGTTCGCCTCCAACGGCGAGAAGATGGACGACTTCGACGCCTTCCACCCCGACCGGATGGCCTCCCGCATCCTCGGCATGGGAGACGTGCTCAGCCTCATCGAGAAGGCCGAGCAGACCTTCAGCCAGCAAGAGGCCGAGGCGATGGCCGCCAAGCTGGCCAAGGGCCCGAAGGAGTTCACGCTCGACGACTTCCTGGCCCAGATGGAGCAGGTCCGCAAGATGGGCTCGATCTCCAAGCTGCTCGGCATGATGCCGGGAATGGGGCAGATCAAGGACCAGATCAGCAACCTCGACGAGCGCGACGTCGACCGCACCGCGGCCATCATCAAGTCGATGACGCCCGCGGAGCGCCACGAGCCGACCCTCATCAACGGCTCCCGCCGGGCCCGCATCGCCAAGGGCTCCGGTGTGGACGTCAGCGCGGTCAAGAACCTCGTGGAACGCTTCTTCGAGGCCCGCAAGATGATGTCCAAGATGGCGCAGGGCGGCGGCATGCCGGGGATGCCGGGGATGCCGGGCATGCCCGGGCCGGGGCGGAAGAAGGGCAAGCAGCAGAAGGCGGCAAAGGGCAAGCGCAAGTCGGGCAACCCGATGAAGCGCAAGCAGGAGGAGCAGGCCGCCGCCGAACGCAGGGCCGCCGGCGCGGGCAGCGCCTTCGGGCTGCCGGGCGGCGCGGAGGACCAGGGCTCCTTCGAACTCCCCAAGGAGTTCCGGGACATCCTGCCGCCGAAGTGAAGTGACCGCGAAGTGACCGCCGAGCCGGCCGGGGCCTCCCGG
>NZ_BAAHCA010000562.1:0-3270 GCF_054776295.1 Streptomyces sparsus | reverse complement strand
GCCGCCCTGCTCATCGGGGACCTGGCCGGCGGCGCCGATCCGGACGCCTTCTTCCGCGACCGCCTGGAGGAGCCGCAGGCGCTGCGTGCCCGGGTCGTCCTGCTGCGCCAGGAGGAGGCCGGCCGGGACTCGGCCGCCGCAGCGGCCCGCGAACTCGCCCACACCCACAACACCCCGCTCAGCGAACTGCAACCGACCGAGGGCAGCACCACCATGGAAGCCGCCGCCGAGCTGATCGCCACCACCGATTTCGCCGCGGTTTACCTCGCGCTCACCCCGAACCTGTAGAGCCTTGTCCGTCGGCGCGGTCCTCAAAAGGGCGGACGAGCCGGGGAGCCCCTGCGCCGCCGGTGGCGCGGCGGCACACCCGCGCGAACCCCTCCCGCCCCCGCACGTCCCGGCAGCCGCTCACCCCGCTCGTCCGCTCGCCTCCGCACGCCCGCTCGCCCGCTCGCACCGTCGAAGGAACGTCTCCATGGATCGCCTCGCGAACACCGTGCGCCCCTACGCCTGGGGCTCCAGGGACGGCATCCGGGAACTGCTCGGCGTCGAGCCCTCCGGGGAACCGCAGGCCGAACTGTGGATGGGCGCCCACCCGGGCGCGCCCTCGCTGGTCGACCGGGGCGCCGGTCCGCGCCCGCTCTCCGAGGTCATCGCCGAGGACCCGCGGGGCGAGCTCGGTGACCGTGCAGTCGAGGCGTTCGGCCCGCGGCTGCCGTTCCTGTTCAAGGTGCTCGCCGCCGCGGCGCCGCTGTCCCTCCAGGTCCACCCCGACAGCGACCGGGCGGCAGCCGGCTTCGCCGCCGAGGAAGCCGACGGCGTGCCGATGGACGACCCCCGCCGCACCTACAAGGACCCGCACCACAAGCCCGAACTGCTCTGCGCGCTCACCTCGTTCGACGGGTTGTGCGGCTTCCGGCAGCCCGAGGAGGCCGCCGACCTGCTCGCCGCGCTCGACGTGGACGGCCTCAAGCCCTACGTCGACCTGCTGCGCGCCCACCCGCAGGACGCCGCGCTGCGCGAGGTCCTCACCGCCGTCCTCACCGCCGACCGCGAAGCGGTGGCCGGCACCGTCACCGAGGCGGTGGCCGCCGCGACCCGACTCGGAGCCGAGGACGGGCCGCACGCCGCCGCGTACGCCGCCTGCGCGGCCGCCGCCCACCACTACCCCGGCGATCCGGGCTTCGTCGCCGCGCTGCTGCTCAACCACGTGCGGCTGCAACCCGGTGAGGCGCTCTACCTGGGTGCGGGCGTGCCGCACGCCTACCTCGGCGGCCTGGGCGTCGAACTCATGGCCAACTCCGACAACGTGCTGCGCTGCGGCTTCACGCCCAAGCACGTGGACGTGCCGGAACTGCTGCGGGTGGTCCGGTTCGAGCCGCGCGACCCCGGCGTGCTCCGCCCCGAACCGGACGCCGACGGGTCCGAGGTCTACCTCACCCCGGCCCGGGAGTTCCAGCTCAGCCGCCACGTGCTCGCCCCCGCCGCGACCCCGGCCGAACTCGCCGCCGACGGCCCGCAGATTCTGCTGTGCACCGCCGGCAGCGTGCTGCTGCACGGGCCGTCGGGTGACGAACTGCCCCTGGAACATGGACAGTCGGTGTACGTTCCGGCCGGCGGATCAGTCCGGGTCAGTGGCGGGGGTACGATCTTCCGCGCCACCGTGGCGGCCTGACGCCGTCCGAGGCCGCCCGCGACCAACAGCGACCGGGCGCACTGGAAGCCGGAAGGAAAAAGCACCCATGAGTGCATCAGGCGGTACGAAGGCCATTCTCGCGGCCCTCATCGCGAACTTCGCGATCGCCGTGGCCAAGTTCGTGGCCTGGGTCTTCAGCGGCTCCTCGTCCATGCTCGCCGAAGGCGTGCACTCGCTCGCCGACGCCGGCAACCAGGGGCTGCTGCTGCTCGGCGGCAAGAAGGCCAAGCGGGAGGCGAGCGAGGAGCACCCCTTCGGCTACGGCCGGGAACGCTACATCTACAGCTTCCTGGTGGCGATCGTGCTGTTCTCGATGGGCGGCGTCTTCGCGCTCTACGAGGGCTACCTGAAGATCCAGGACCCGCACGAGATCACTCACTGGTACTGGCCGGTCGGCGTGCTGGTCTTCGCGATCATCGCGGAGATCTTCTCCTTCCGCACCGCCATCAAGGAGTCCAACGCGGTACGCGGCTCGCTCGGTTGGGTGCAGTTCGTGCGCCGCGCCAAGGCGCCGGAGCTGCCCGTCGTGCTGCTGGAGGACCTCGGCGCGCTGGTCGGCCTGGTCCTCGCGCTCGGCGGTGTCTCGCTGGCGCTGCTCACCGGCAACGGTGTGTGGGACGGCGTCGGCACCATGTGCATCGGTGTGCTGCTGGTCGTGATCGCGGTGATCCTCGCAGCGGAGACCAAGTCCCTGCTGCTGGGTGAGTCCGCCGACCCGGTGGAGCTTGACCGCATCCGCGACGCCATGGTCGACGACGCCTCCGTCACCGCCATCATCCACATGCGGACCCTGCACCTGGGTCCGGAGGAGCTGCTGGTCGCCGCGAAGATCGCGGTGGCCCACGACGACACGGCCGGCGAGGTGGCCCGGGCGATCGACGAGGCGGAGGCGCGCATCCGCCGTGCCGTGCCGATCGCCCGGGTCATCTACCTGGAACCGGACATCCCCCGCAGCTGATCGCTGCTCAGCGGATCTCGCCGAGCGCGGCGCGGATCCCGTCCCTTCCGGGAGCGCTCAGCAGGCGCTCCCGGAAGTCCGGGTCCATCAGCTTGCGGGACAGCAGCGCCAGGATCCGCAGGTGCTCGTCACCGGCAGCCGACTCCGGCACCGCGATCATGAACAGCAGCCGGGCCCGCGTACCGTCCGGCGCGCCCCACTCCACGCCCTCGCGGGAACGGGCGAACGCCACCACGGGGGCCGTGACGGCACCGGTCTTGGCGTGCGGAATGGCGATCCCGTCGCCCAGGCCGGTGGTTCCCTGCTCCTCCCTGGCCAGCGCCGCACGGACCAACTCCGCGCTGTCCGCCACCTTGCCGCTGGCGGACAGCAGCCACGCGAGCTCCCGGATCGCCTCGTCCTTCCCGGTGGCCGCCAGTTCCTCCCGCACGGTCTCGTCGGTCAGGTAGCCGGACAGCACGTCCAGGCGCTCACCGGCGTCGTCGGCTCCCGTCGCACCGGCGGGCGCCTCGCCGGAACCCCCGGCGACGTCACCGGCCACGGCACCGGAGGCCCGGGTGGGGCTCCGGTCGGTGCTGGTGCTGGTGCTGGTGGCGTGGGCGCCGCCCGCCTGGGG
>NZ_BAAHCA010000561.1:0-3280 GCF_054776295.1 Streptomyces sparsus | reverse complement strand
CGCGCCCGTTGACGCCGCTGTCCGAGGTCGGCGGCGGCCTGCGGTGGGCGGACCCGGTGGTGCTGCCGGAGCGCGGCGAGGTGTGGTGCGTGCTGGAGGAGTTCACCGGCCCCGGCCCGACCGACGTGCGGCGGGTCCTGGCGGCGGTCCCGCTGGACGGTTCGGCCGCCGACGACCGCGAGGCGGTCCGCGAACTGACACCCGACACGCATGACTTCGTCACCGGCCCGCGGCTCTCACCGGACGGGCGGCACGTGGCGTGGCTGGCCTGGGACCACCCCCGGATGCCGTGGGACGGCACGGAGTTGAGGCTGGCGGAGGTCAGCGAGGACGGGTGGCTGGAGTCCGCACGCACGGTGCTGGGCGGACCGCGGGAGTCGGTCGCGCAGGCCGAGTGGGCGGCGGACGGCGGCCTGTTGGCGGTGTCCGACCGCTCCGGGTGGTGGAACCTCTACCAGGTGGACCCGGAGAACGGTCCGCCGGCGGCGCTGTGCCCGCGCGCGGAGGAGTTCGCCGACGCGCTGTGGCAGGTCGGCCAACGCTGGTTCGTGCCGCTGCCCACCGGCCCGCTGGCGGTGCTGCACGGCCGCGGCCCCAAGGCGCTCGGCATACTGGACCCGGAGAGCGGCGAGCTGGTGGACGCCCCGGGCCCGTGGACGGAGTGGGCGTCGTCGCTGGCCGCGGTCGGCAGCCGGGTCGTGGGGATCGCGGCCAGCCCTCGCAGCGGCTACGAGATCGTCGAGCTCGACACCTGCACCGGCCACAGCCGGGTGCTCGCCGAGCACCACCGGGACCCGGTGGATCCCGCCTTCTACCCCGAGCCGCTGATCAGGGCGTTCACCCGCCCCGACGGGCACAGCGTGCCCGTGCACGTCTATCCGCCGCACCACCCCGGGCACACCGCCCCGGACGGCGAACTGCCGCCCTACGTGATCCGGGTGCACGGCGGGCCCACGGGCCGCTCGCCGCTCGCCCTGGACCTGGAGACGGCCTACCTCACCTCCCGCGGTATCGGTGTCGCCGACGTCGACTACGGCGGGTCGACCGGCTACGGACGCGCCTACCGCGAGCGGCTGCGTGAGCAGTGGGGCGTGGTCGACGTGGAGGACTGCGCGGCGGTCGCCCGGGCGCTGGCCGAGGAGGGCACGGCGGATCGGGCGCGGATCGCGATCCGCGGCGGCAGCGCGGGCGGTTGGACGGCCGCCGCCTCGCTCGTGTCAGCCACCGCCGGGGACGTCTACGCCTGCGCGGTCATCAGCTACCCGGTGCTGGACCTCACGGCGTGGGCCGACGGCGGCACCCACGACTTCGAGTCCCGGTACCTGGAGTTCCTGGTGGGGCCCGAGGAGAGCTTCGCGGCCCGCAGCCGGGACCGCTCCCCGGCCTCCCACCCGGACCGCGTGTCGGCCCCCTTCCTGCTGTTGCAGGGACTGGACGACGTCATCTGCCCGCCCGACCAGTGCGACCGGTTCCTCGCGGCGCTGCCCGCCGGGCGCCCCGCTCGCAGGTACCTCACGTTCGCGGGGGAGGGGCACGGCTTCCGGCGCGCCGACACCATCACCCGGGCCGTGGAAGCCGAACTGGGCCTCTACGTCCGGGTCTTCGGCCTGGAGCGCTCGGACGTCCCGGTGCTGGACATGTCGACCGGCTGATCGTCCGGGCCGACCGGCCGCTCGTCCCGAAGCCCCCGATGTCCGATCCGACACCCGCCCCGACCCGGCCCGATCGGCCTGGGTTCCGGGGCGGAGGCGTCAGCCGGCGTAGACCCTTTCGACGAAGCCGGCGAGCTCGTGCTCCGAGAGGTGCTGGGCCAGGTCCGCCTCGCTGATCATGCCGACCAGCCGCTTGTTCTCGATCACCGGGAGCCGGCGGATCCGGTGGCTCTGCATCTCGTTGAGCACCTCGGACACCTCGGCGCCCGCGTCGATCCACCGCGGAGTGCCCTGTGCCAGGTCGCCGCAGGCCGTCCGGGCCGGGTCGTGGCCGCGGGCCACACACTCCACCACGATGTCGCGGTCGGTGAGGATGCCGCACAGCCGCTCGTCGGCGTCGCTGATCGGCAGCGCCCCCACGTCCAGCTCCCGCATCAACTGGGCGGCGCGGTCGAGGGTCTCCGTCGCGGGGATCCACTGCGCCCCGGGGTGCATGATGTCCTTCGCCGTGGTCATGGTCCACCTCCGTCCGTGGGGCCGTCCGGCGGTGTCCGGCCGGCCGTTCCCATCGTCCGCCCGCCCTCCGGGCGCGGCAACCGCAGCGGCGGCGCCGGCCGCACCCGGTCGGGCACGCCCGACCGGGTGCGGTTCGCCACATGTGGGCGGTGCGTCCGGGATGACTCGCCGACGCCGGGTACAGGTACGGGCATGAAAGCCATCGCACTGAAGAACTACGGCGGCCCCGAGGCCCTGGAACTGACCGATCTGCCCGACCCGCGCATCGGACCGGACACCGTCCTGGTCCGGGCGCGCACCGCGGGCGTCAACCCGGTCGACTGGAAGGTGGGCGCGGGCTATCTCGACCCGGCGCTGTACGCCCACTTCCCGCTCGTGCCGGGCTGGGACGTCGCCGGGGTGGTCGAGAAGGTCGGCGCGGACGTCAGCGAGTTCACCGAGGGCGAGGAGGTGATCGGCTACGTCCGGCGCGACGAGGTCCAGCACGGCACGTATGCCGAGCTGGTGCCCGCGCCGGTGCGCACGCTGGCCCGCAAGCCCGCCTCGCTGGACTGGCAGCAGGCCGGCGGGCTGCCCCTGGTGGGACTGACGGCACTCCAGTGCCTGGACCGGCTCGCGGTCGGCGAGGGGGAGATCGTGCTCGTGCACGCCGCCTCCGGCGGTGTCGGCTCACTCGCGGTGCAGCTCGCCGTCGCCCGCGGCGCCCGGGTCATCGGCACCGCCAGCGAGCGCAACCACGACTTCCTGCGCAAGCTGGGTGCCGAACCCGTCGAGTACGGCGAGGGACTGGCCGACCGGGTGCGCGAACTCGCCCCCGGCGGGGTGGACGCCGCGCTGGACTCCGTCGGCGGTGACGCCGTCGAGACCTCCCAGGAGGTCCTGGTGGAGCGCACCCGGGTGGTCTCCGTGGTCGACGGTGAGGTGAAGGCCAAGGGCGGCCACTACCTGTTCGTCCGCCCGGATGCCGCGGACCTCACCACCCTGAGCGACCTGGCCGACGCGGGCCGGCTCAGCGTGCACGTGGAGCCCGCGCTGCCGCTCGCCGAGCCGGGCGAGGCCTGGCGCCTCAGCCAGGGCGGCCGGACCCGCGGCAAGGTGGTCCTGGAGATCGA
>NZ_BAAHCA010000560.1:0-3281 GCF_054776295.1 Streptomyces sparsus | reverse complement strand
AGCAGCCGCGGCGCCTGCCGCAGCCCGGCCCGACGGCCTGGCGCTCCACCTTCTGGCCGATCTGACCGCCGGACGGCACGGCGGTCAGCGGTCAGAGGGCCGGCCCCGGCCCGCCGTGCCGTCTGAGTACCCGTACTCAGGCGGCGCGGCGTCATCCGTCGCAGGCTGGGGAGCATGCTGTGGTCCGATCCCGACGATCAGCCCCCCGAGCTGCTGCGCACCGCCCAGGCGGAACTGCGCAGGGCGGGCTGGGTGCTGGCCGCCGTGGTCTTCGTCCTGACCCTGGCCATCGGGATCAAGTGAGGCCGCGGCTCCTCCTACGATGACCCCATGACCACACGCACCCTCCCGGTTCGCCGCCTCGTCCTCGCCTCCCGGTCCCCGGCCCGCCTCGGGCTGCTGCGCCAGGCCGGGCTGGTGCCGGACGTCGTCGTCAGCGGGGTGGACGAGGACGCGCTCAGCGCCGACACCCCCACCGAGCTGGCCGGAAAGCTGGCCGAGGCGAAGGCCGAGGCGGTCGCCGGCCGCCCGGAGGCCGCCGGGGCGCTGGTGGTGGGCTGCGACTCGGTGCTGGAGCTGGACGGGCGGGCGCTCGGCAAGCCCGCCGACGAGGCGGAGGCCCTCGCCCGGTGGAAGGACATGCGGGGCCGCTCGGGTGTGCTGCTGACCGGGCACTGCCTCATCGACGCCGCCGACGGCCGCCGGGCGTCGGCGACCGCCGCGACCACCGTACGTTTCGGCGACCCCTCCGACGCGGAGATCGCCGCGTACGTCGCCTCGGGTGAACCGCTGCACGTGGCGGGCGCGTTCACCCTCGACGGCCGGTCGGCGCCCTTCGTCGACGGCATCGACGGCGACCCGAGCAACGTCATCGGCCTCTCCCTGCCGCTGCTGCGCCGCCTGCTGGCCGAACTGCACGTCCCCCTCACGGACCTGTGGAGCCCGTGACGCCCGCCGCCGGGGCGGGCCCGGTCGGTGTCCCCGCCGCGGCCGACGTCCGTCCGTGCGCCTCCCCACCCGCCGGCCCGACGTGCTCACCGCGGGTGATAGCTCGCCTGCGCGTACGCTACCCGCGGGTACGAGGGAGGGCCGGGAAACGTGTCGCGCACCCCTGCGGCAGCCCGGGGCCAACTCGCAAAGAAAACCCCCGCGAATAGTGGAGATCCCACAAAAATCCCGGTGAACTCTGCGCAGGAACGCGCCGAGATCTAGGCCACATTCAAGGATTCGAGTCAGACTCGTGGACCCGGCGTACCGTGGGGGAACAGGGGAATCCAGGTGGGGCCCGGCGGTCCCGCTACAGTGCGTGTGGGCAAGCTCACCCCACCGGATGACTCGGCGTGCGGTGTCGCCAGTACCTAAACTCAGCTTGTTTCAAGGAGGGAGTCATCGTGCGCAAGGTGCTCATCGCCAACCGCGGCGAAATCGCCGTCCGCGTCGCCCGGGCCTGCCGGGACGCCGGGATCGCGAGCGTAGCCGTATACGCCGAGCCGGACCGGGACGCGTTGCATGTCCGGGCAGCCGACGAGGCTTTTGCTCTGGGCGGTGACACTCCGGCCGCGAGCTACCTGGACGTCGCCAAGGTCCTCAAAGCCGCCGCCGACTCCGGCGCGGACGCGATCCACCCCGGTTACGGCTTCCTGTCGGAGAACGCCGAGTTCGCGCAGGCGGTCATGGACGCCGGGCTGATCTGGATCGGCCCGCCGCCGCAGGCCATCCGGGACCTCGGCGACAAGGTCGCCGCCCGGCACATCGCGCATCGCGCCGGCGCGCCCCTGGTCGCCGGGACCAAGGACCCGGTGTCGGGCGCCGACGAGGTCGTCGCGTTCGCCGAGGAACACGGCCTGCCGATCGCCATCAAGGCCGCGTTCGGTGGCGGCGGGCGCGGCCTGAAGGTGGCCCGCACCCTCGAAGAGGTGCCCGAGCTGTACGACTCGGCGGTGCGCGAGGCCGTCGCCGCCTTCGGCCGCGGCGAGTGCTTCGTGGAGCGCTACCTGGACCGTCCGCGCCACGTGGAGACCCAGTGCCTGGCCGACACCCACGGCAACGTCGTCGTCGTCTCCACCCGTGACTGCTCGCTCCAGCGACGCCACCAGAAGCTCGTCGAGGAGGCGCCGGCGCCGTTCCTGACCGAGGAGCAGACCGCCGAGCTGTACCGCGCGTCGAAGGCCATCCTGCGGGAGGCGTCCTACGTCGGCGCCGGCACCTGCGAGTTCCTGGTCGCCGCGGACGGCACGATCTCCTTCCTCGAGGTCAACACCCGCCTCCAGGTGGAGCACCCGGTCAGCGAGGAGGTCACCGGAATCGACCTCGTGCGGGAGATGTTCCGCATCGCCGACGGCGAGGAGCTGGGGTACGACGACCCGCCGCTGCGAGGTCACTCGTTCGAGTTCCGTATCAACGGCGAGGACCCGGGACGCAACTTCCTGCCGGCCCCCGGCACCGTCACCGCCTTCGCCCCGCCGTCCGGGCCGGGTGTCCGGCTGGACGCCGGCGTGGAGTCCGGTTCGGTCATCGGACCGGCCTGGGACTCGCTGCTGGCGAAGCTGATCGTCAGCGGCGCCACCCGCAAGCAGGCCCTGGAGCGGGCCAAGCGCGCCCTGGAGGAGTTCCGCGTCGAGGGCATGGCCACCGCCATCCCGTTCCACCGCGCGGTGGTGCAGGACGCGGCGTTCGCACCTGAGGTGCACGGCCGCGAGGGTGAGGCGTTCACCGTCCACACCCGGTGGATCGAGACGGAGTTCGTCAACGAGGTCAAGCCGTTCGCCGGTACCGGCACCGACGAGGAGGAGGACGGCGACACCCGCGAGACCGTCGTCGTCGAGGTCGGCGGCAAGCGCCTGGAGGTCTCCCTGCCGGCGTCGCTCGGCATGCCGCTGGCCCGTGCCGCCGTGGCGGGCGGTGCCAAGCCGGCCCGCCGCAAGAGCGCCAGGAAGTCCGCCGCCGCGGCCTCCGGTGACGCGCTGCCGTCCCCGATGCAGGGCACCATCGTGAAGGTCGCCGTCGAGGAGGGCCAGCAGGTCGCCGAGGGTGACCTGATCGTGGTGCTGGAGGCGATGAAGATGGAGCAGCCGCTCAACGCGCACCGGGCGGGCACCGTGAAGGGCATCACCGCGGAGGTCGGCGCCTCGATCTCCTCCGGCACGGTGATCTGCGAGATCAAGGACTGACGCTCCGACCGGTGCCTTCCCGGCCCGGCACCAGCCTCCGGTCTCCGGCTGCGAACACCGGGCGGGGGCGCGTCGTTCGAACGGCCCGGGGCGTCCGACACGGACGCCCCG
>NZ_BAAHCA010000559.1:0-3287 GCF_054776295.1 Streptomyces sparsus | reverse complement strand
TTTCCGCGCGCCGCACAGCTGGCAGGGCTGAGGCGCAGCCGCAGGGCTGAGGCACAGCTGTCAGGGCTGAGACGCCCGCCCCGGCGCCCGTCGCCCCGCGCGGGCGCCGCTCGGACAGTGGACAGGCCCCTCGTACCCGTGAGTCCCACGGGTACGAGGGGCCTGTCCGGGTCCGGAACCCCGGTGCCGGCGGTCGAACCGGTGGACCGCTTCGCCGAAGGAGACGACCGGCCGAGCCCGTCGTCCCGCCCGGCGGTGGGGTGAGGCGGACGCCGCGGGGGTCAACCGGCAGGGGTGTCCATCAGGATCGTGCGTCGCGGGTTGGCAGTGGCGGGCGGCAGTTCCGCCTCGCGGTCGGCCCGTTCCTCCGGCTGCCGGCCGGTCAGCTCGGCGGCATCGGTGAGATGCGCCAGCGTGGTGCGGTCCGGGTTGGCGATGTTGCGCATGATGAAAGTTGTCTTCACGCTGAGTATGCCTCTTGTCTGTTCCGTACGTGATGTAAACGCCGAGAGTAAAACCGCTTTCCCGTCCGGTGGCCGATACAGACAATTGAGGACCTGTGAGTTTCCTCACCAGGTGCCGGGCAAAAGCCGCAAATCGGAGGGTGTGCCCCGCCTCGCAAAATGTGACACAGGACGACAGAACCCCATGTTCCGCTCGTAGTGAAGGCGCGAGGATGGGGTCGCACGCCTGTCCGACACGCGGCCGAAAGTCCGTTATGTGTGCTGTTGTGTTTCACCAACGGTTACTCGGTACCAGCGCAGCGTCATAGATGTCACAGCTCGACACTCGGCCCTTGTTGGAGATCCTGCACTGTGTTGGAATCTCTCGAACCGCCGCAGGTACATCAGCCGGCGCGTATGGGGGCGCACAGCAGCGCCGCGCGGCGGTGTGACGAGATGCGCCGGTCGCTCACGACCGTCGGGGTGGCCCCAGGGGAATTCCCCGACTCAATACCGTCTTCCTGTTCACGCGGGGAGACGCCTGGTCCAGAGGTTGCGACGCTAGTGCAGGGACGTTTCAAGAGGGATGGCAGCGCTGCGGGGGACCCGGAGCTGCGCGGGGCAACCGACCGCGGCTCCTCTCCCCAGCGCACGCAGGAAACCGGTCCGCCGGCGGCAGCACACGACGCCGACAACGGCTCGGGCTCCGTCGCGCACCCGGACGGCGGCGCGGGCGGAACCGCGGGCCCCAAGGAGCCGAGCGGGCCCGGATCGCGGCTGGCGCTGCGCAACTGGCGGATCAGCACCCGCCTGGTGTCGCTGCTCGCGCTGCCCGTGGTGGCGGCGACGACCCTGGGCGCGTTCCGGATCGTCGACGCGACCGGTGAGGTCGAGCAGCTCGAGAACATGAAGCTGCTCACCGAGATGACGCAGCAGGCCACCGAACTGGCCGCCGCGCTCCAGGAGGAGCGCGACCGCTCCGCCGGTCCGCTGACCGCCCACGGCAACGCCAAGGACGACACCGTCGTCGGCCCGCGGGAGAAGACGGACAAGGCCAAGCAGTCCTTCAACGAGGCCACCGGCGACCTCACCGCGGACGGCGACGAGCTGCTCACCGGTGTGCAGGCGACGATCATCGACATCGGCCGCCAGCTCAACACCATCAAGAACATCCGCGAGCGGGCCTACGAGAGCCCGGACGCGATCGCCGAGACCGTCGGCGACTACAACCAGCTGATCGAGTCGCTGTTGTCCCTCTCCCAGGACATGGCCCAGGCGACCAGCAACCCGGAGATGATCCGGAGCACGCGCGCCCTCGCCGCGTTCTCCACCGCCAAGGAGTACGCCTCCATCCAGCGCGCGGTCATCAGCGCCGGTCTGGCCCCCCGGGACGGCGCCGAGCTCTCCGAGAACGACCGGCGCTACGGCAAGACCGCGAACGAGAACGAGCGCGCGGCGATGAACCGCTTCAACGTCATCTACGGGCCGGAGCGGGCCACCGAACTGACGCAGCCCCTCGACGGCGGCATCGTCAACATCACCTCGGCCAACGAGTACGCCTCCCGGGTCTTCAAGAGCCCCGAGGGCATCAAGGCGGAGACCCGTTCGTACATGGACTGGTACGACCAGGACCGTACGAAGATCGACGAGATGGCCAAGATCGAGAAGACCCTGCTGACGCAGATGGAGCAGCAGGCCCGTGAGCTGCGCTCCGAGGCACAGCGCGACGCACTGCTCAACGGTGCCGTCATCCTGCTGGTCCTCGGCATCTCGCTGGTCGGCGCCTTCGTGGTCGCCCGGTCCATGGTCCGCTCGCTGCGCAAGCTCCAGGACACCGCCCAGGACGTCGCCCGGAACCGGCTGCCCGAACTGGTCAAGCAGCTCTCCGAGACCGACCCGCAGGAGGTCGACACCACCGTCGAGTCGGTCGGTGTGCACAGCCGGGACGAGATCGGAAAGGTCGCCGCGGCGTTCGACGACGTCCACCGCGAAGCGGTCCGGCTCGCCGGTGACCAGGCCCTGCTGCGGGGCAACGTCAACGCGATGTTCACCAACCTCTCGCGCCGCAGCCAGGGCCTGATCCAGCGCCAGCTGTCGCTCATCTCCGAACTGGAGTCCCGCGAGGCCGACCCGGACCAGCTGTCGTCGCTGTTCAAGCTCGACCACCTGGCGACCCGCATGCGCCGGAACGGTGAGAACCTCCTCGTCCTCGCCGGTGAGGAACCGGGCCGCCGCTGGACGCGCCCGGTGCCGCTGGTCGACGTGCTCCGCGCCGCCGCCTCCGAGGTGGAGCAGTACGAGCGCATCGAACTCAGCTCCGTGCCGACCACCGAGGTCGCCGGCCGCGTCGTCAACGACCTCGTGCACCTGCTCGCCGAGCTGCTGGAGAACGCCACCTCGTTCTCCTCCCCGCAGACCAAGGTCAAGGTCACCGGCCACGCGCTGCCCGACGGCCGGGTGCTCGTCGAGATCCACGACACCGGCATCGGGCTCTCGCCCGAGGACCTGGCGGCGATCAACGACCGGCTGGCGAACCCGCCGGTGGTGGACGTCTCCGTCTCCCGCCGCATGGGCCTGTTCGTGGTCGGTCGCCTGTCGCTGCGCCACGGCATCCGCATACAGCTCCGCCCCTCGGACTCCGGCGGCACCACCGCACTCGTCATGCTGCCCGTGGACGTCGCCCAGGGCGCCGGCCAGGGGCCGAAGGGCAAGACGGGAGTCCCGCAGCCGCCCGCCTCGGCGACGCTCAGGAGGGAGTCGCCCGGCGGTTCCGGCAGCCCCGGCAGCAAGCTGGGCGCCCTGCCCACCCGCGGCCAGGTACCCGGCAGCGCCCCCCGGCCGGCC
>NZ_BAAHCA010000558.1:0-3290 GCF_054776295.1 Streptomyces sparsus | reverse complement strand
CTGCGCACCGCCACCGAGACGCGGCGCGGCGGGGAGCCGGCCAGCGCCGCGTCGATCGCGTTGTCCACCAGGTTGCCGACCAGCGTCACCAGGTCCCGGGCGGCGAACGACGTCTCCGCCACCGCCGTGTCCTCGCTGACCGACAGCTCCACGCCCTTCTCCGCGGCCTGAGCGGCCTTGCCGAGCAGCAGCGCGGCCAGCGCCGGCTCCTCCACCGCGCTCGTCAGCCGGTCGGTCAGCGCCTGCGCGGACGCCAGCTCCACGGTGGCGAACTCCACCGCCTCCTCCGGGCGGCCCAGTTCGATCATGGTGACCACCGTGTGCAGCCGGTTCGCCGACTCGTGCGCCTGAGACCGCAGCGCCTCCGCGAAGCCGCGCACCGAGTCCAGCTCCCCGGCCAGGGCCTCCAGGTCGGTGTGGTCGCGCAGGGTGGCGACGGCTCCCAGCGGCCGGCCGTCCTTCGCGATGCGCTCCTGGTTCACCACCAGCACCCGGTCCCGGTAGACGCACAGCTCGTCGTGGACCGGGTCACCCGACTCCAGCATCGACGCCAGCGGCTCGGCCAGGCCCAGCTCCCGGACCGCCCGGCCCTCCGGCTGCTCCGGCAGGCCCAGCAGCCGGGCGCCCTCCTGGTTGGCGAGCGTCAACCGGCCCTGCGGGTCGACGATCAGCAGACCCTCGTGCACGTTGCGCAGCACCGCGTCGTGGCTCTCGTAGAGGCGGCTGATCTCCGCCGCGCCCAGGCCCAGGGTCTGCCGGCGCAGCCGGCGGCTGATCGCCCACGACCCTCCGGCGGCCAGCACCAGCGCCGCGCCGGAGACCACCGCCACCGGGCCGAGCCGCCGCCGGACCTCGTCACCTATCTGCTCCTGGAGAATGCCGATCGCGACGAGTCCCAGCACCCGGCCCTGCGCGGTCTCCACCGGCACCACCGCCCGCGCCGACGGCCCGAGCGTGCCCTCGTAGGTCTCGGTGACGGGCTCACCGTGCAGCGCCGGGCGGATGTTGCCGAGGAACTTGCCGCCGACGGCGTCCGGGTTGGGGTGCGAGTACCGGGTCCGGTCGGGGCTCATGAAAACGACGAAGTCGGTGCCGGTCGCCTCCCGGACGGACTCCGCCAGGGGTTGCAGGGTGAGGTCCGGCGCCGGCTGCCCGAACGCCTCCCGCACCTCGGGCAGCCGGGCCAGCCCGGCCGCGAGCGTCAGCACCCGGCGCTCGGCGTCGGACTGGCTGTCCCGGCGCGCCTCCAGCACCACCAGCAGGGCCCCGGCCCCGACCAGCAGGAGGATCACCGCCAGTTGCAGCACGAAGAGTTGCCGCGCCAGACTCAGCCGCTTGTGCATGGCCTTGATTCTCGCAGGTCAGAGCCGGGGCCGCCGGGCAGGCGGGGGCGGCCGCCGTCGGTGGTGGACGAGGGGCTCCGCCCGGGGGTCAGAACTGGATGCCGAGGGCCCAGCCGCCGAGCAGCATCACCATGCCGGTGATGAGCACCATGCCGATGATGTTCAGCCACAGGCCGGCCCGCACCATCTGCGGCATCGTCACGTAGCCGGAACCGAAGACGATCGCGTTCGGCGGGGTGCCCACCGGCAGCATGAAACTGCACGTGGCGGCGAGCGCGGCGGGGGCGAGCAGCAGCAGCGGGTCCAGCCCGATGCCGACGGCGACACCACCCAGCACCGGCAGGAAGGTGGACGCCGTCGCGGTGTTGCTGGTCAGCTCGGTCAGCATCAGGATGATCAGGCAGACCACGGCGACCAGCAGCACGGTCGGCAGTGTGCCGAGGCCGCTCATCCGGGTGCCGATCCAGTCGCTGAGCTTCGTCTCCTGCACGGCCTTCGCCAGGCTCAGGCCGCCGCCGAAGAGCAGCAGCACACCCCAGGGGATACCGGACTGGGCGGTCCGCCAGTCCATGGTCTGCGTGACGCCCTTCTTCAGCGAGACCGGGATCAGGAAGAGCAGCACGACGGCGCCGATGGCCACCGCCTCATCGGTGAGGTTGGCCGTGAACGGCAGGACCGAGGTCAGCGCGCCCCAGCCGGTGATCGGGTCCTTGAACACCCACAGCAGGGCCGCCGAGACGAACACGGCCAGCACGTTCCACTCGCCGCGCGACATCCTGCCCAGCTTGTTGATCTCCTGCTGGATGACCTGCTTGCCGCCGGCCACGTCGGTCAGCTCGGTGGGGTAGGCGACGCGGGTGAGGAACAGCCAGGCGATGACCAGGAAGATCGCGGCGAGCGGCACGCCGATCTTCATCCAGTCGGCGAAGCCGATGGTGATGTCGTAGTTCTGCTCGACGAAGCCGGACATGATCAGGTTGGGCGGGCTGCCGATGAGCGTGCCCAGTCCGCCGATGGTGGCGGCGTACGCGATGGCCAGCATCAGCCCGGTCGCGAAGTTCCTGGTGTCCTTGTCGTCGGCGAGTTCGGACACCGGCCCCTCGGGCTCGGAGTCGTCGGTGCCGGACTTCCTGGTGATCACCATGGCCAGCACGCTGGTACCGATCGGCAGCATCATCAGCGTGGTCGCGGTGTTGCTGACCCACATGCTGAGAAAGGCCGTGGCGACCATGATGCCGAGAATGAGCTGGCGCGGCTTGGTGCCGATGGCCCGCATCGTCAGCAGGGCGATCCGGCGGTGCAGATTCCACTTCTGCATGGCGAGCGCGATCACGAATCCGCCGAGGAAGAGGAACACCGTCGGGTGGGCGTAGGGCGCCGTCGCCTCGTCGATCGCCAGGACACCCAGCAGCGGGAAGGCGACGATCGGCACCAGCGAGGTCACCGGGAGCGGCAGTGCCTCCGTCATCCACCACACCGCGACGAGCACCACCACGGCCGCGGTGGTGCGGGCGGCGGTGGAGAGCGAGGCGTCCTGGGGGAGCAGGAAGTAAGTGAGGACGGCGAGCACCGGGCCGAGAGCCCGCCCGAGCCAGATCCGCCGTTGGGGAAGGTGCTTGCTGTCGGCCCCCGGGCGGGGACCGGCCGAGGCTCTTGCCTGTTCCTCGGCCTGCTGGGTGTCCGTCGTCATGACCGTGCCTTTCGAAACGTCCCGGCCACTTCGCTGTAACCGTGGTTGCTCGGGAATGTGGCACGGCCCACTGGCACTGTCGCGCTTTTGTTCTTAACGGTCGCGCGGTCGACGGCTGTGCGGTGACGGTCACGTCGTGACGGCTGTGTCGTGACAGCCGTGCGGTGACAGCTGTGCCCTCGGGGCGATCGGGCGCCGCGTTCCCGGCGGGCCCGTCCGGTGGGGACGCCCGCCCACCCCCGTGTGGCGGGCGTCCG
>NZ_BAAHCA010000557.1:0-3292 GCF_054776295.1 Streptomyces sparsus | reverse complement strand
GGCGACGACGCGGAGGCCGGCGGCGCACAGGGCGCCGGGTCCGGGGGCGTGCCCGCGGTGGCGGGGCTGCCCGCCTGCCGTTCCGGTGCGGCGAAGCTGTCGCTGGTCAGCAGCAAGGACACCTACAAGTCCGGTGAACGCCCGGAGCTGCGCCTCACCGTCGAGAACACCTCGGGTTCCGCCTGCCGGGTGGACGTCGGCGGCAAGCAGGCGGTGATCACCGTGTCCGACGCGGACGACACCACGGTGTGGGCCTCCGACCACTGTCCGACGGGCAGCGGTTCGCAGCTGCTGCGGGTGCCGGCCCGGGACGACGTCACGCACCGGGTGCGGTGGGACCGCGAGCCCAGCGCCGCGAAGTGCGCCACGCCGTCGGCCGAGGCCGCGAAGCCCGGCACCTACCTGGCGGAGATCCAGGTCCCCGGCCTCGGCACCGCCCAGACGTCGTTCGTCCTCGCCGAGAGCTGACGCCCTCCGCCCGGCCCGCGCCACCTGAACCCGCCCGGGTCCAGGTGGCGCGGGCGGCACACGGTCGGAGGCCGAGGCAACGTTTCCGCTCCGGTGCGACGTGCGGCGCCGGACGGGCGCCGGGTCAGACGTAGCGTTCGAGGATCGAGGACTCCGCGAGGCGCGAGAGGCCCTCGCGGACCGAGCGGGCCCGGGCCTCGCCGACGCCGTCCACCGCCTGGAGGTCGTCGACGCTGGCGGCCAGCAGCTTCTGCAACCCGCCGAAGTGCTCCACCAGCCGCTCGATGACGGTGTTCGGCAGCCTCGGCACCTTCGCCAGTAGCCGGAAGCCGCGCGGCGACACCGCGGAGTCCAGGGTCTCGGGAGCGCCGCTGTAGCCCAGCGCCCTTGCCACCGTGGCGAGTTCGAGCAGTTCGGTGTGGGTGAGCCGGTCCAGGTCGGCCAGCGCGGTGGCCACCGTGCGGGTCCGCTTGCCCGACGGCTCGGGCACGTAGTCGCGGGCGACCAGCTCCCGCTCCGGCTCCACGCCGGCGATCAACTCGTCCAGCTGGAGCGACAGCAGCCGGCCGTCGGTGCCCAGCTCCACCACGTACTCGGCGATCTCGGTGGCGATCCGGCGCACCATCTCCAGCCGCTGCGCCACCGCGGAGACGTCGCGGACCGTGACCAGGTCCTCGATCTCCAGCGCGGAGAGCGTGCCGGCGACCTCGTCGAGCCGCAGCTTGTAGCGCTCCAGCGTGGCCAGCGCCTGGTTGGCCCGGGACAGGATGGCCGCGGAGTCCTCCAGGACCCGCCGCTGCCCGCCCACGTAGAGCGCGATGAGCCGCATCGACTGGCTGACCGACACCACCGGGTGGCGGGTCTGGATGGAGACCCGCTGGGCGGTCCGGTGCCGGGTGCCCGTCTCCTCCGTCTCGATGGACGCGTCCGGCACCAGCTGCACGCCCGCGCGGACGATCTTGGTGATGTCCTTGTCGAGGATCAGCGCGCCGTCGAGCTTGCACAGCTCCCGCAGCCGCGTCGCGGAGAACTCCACGTCCAGCACGAAACCGCCGGTGCACAGCGACTCGACGGTGCGGTCCATGCCCAGCACGATGAGACCACCGGTGTTGCCGCGCAGGACACGTTCCAGACCGTCGCGCAGGGCGGTGCCGGGGGCGACCGCGCTGAGTGAGGCGCGCATCAGCCCATCACCGGCTCCTGCCCGTTCGTTGACTGCCACGGCTCTCCTTCGGTCGTGCGTACGGGCGAGACCGGGGCAAAGTCTACCGGCGGCTGTCGGTGTCCGGCCCGGCCCTCCGCGCGGGCAGCACACCGAGAGCCTCTCCGATGTCCGCGACCTCCTTCACCCGCATGCCCGACGGCACCCTGCCCGGGTCCCCGGGGACCAGCGCGTGGGTGAAGCCGAGCCGGGCCGCCTCGGCGAGTCGCCGCTGCACCCCGGTGACCCGCCGGACCTCACCGGCCAGGCCCACCTCACCGATCGCCACCAGGTTCTTCGGCAGCGGCGTGTCGCTCGCCGCGCTGGCCAGCGCCAGAGCCACGGCGAGGTCCGCGGCGGGCTCGGAGAGCTTCACGCCGCCCACCGTGGCGGTGTAGATGTCCCGTTTGCCGAGCGCGCTGATCCGGCCGCGCTGCTCCAGCACGGCCAGCATCATCGACACCCGGGACGTCTCCAACCCGGAGGTGGTGCGGCGCGGTGAGGGGATCTGCGAGTCGACCGTCAGCGACTGCACCTCGGCCACGAGCGGGCGGCGCCCCTCCAGCGTCACCGTCAGGCAGGTGCCCGGTACCGGCGCGTCGCGACGGGTCAGGAACAGCCCGGACGGGTCGGTCAGGCCGGTGATGCCCTCGTCGTGCAGCTCGAAGCAGCCGACCTCGTCGGTGGCGCCGTAGCGGTTCTTGACGCCGCGGACCAGGCGCAGCCGGGCGTGCCGGTCGCCCTCGAAGCTCAGCACCACGTCCACCAGGTGCTCCAGCAGCCGCGGCCCGGCGATCGTGCCGTCCTTGGTGACGTGGCCCACCAGCAGGGTGGACATGCCGCGTTCCTTGGAGGCGCGGATCAGCGCCCCGGCGACCTCGCGGACCTGGGCGACGCCGCCCGGCGCGCCGTCGATCTCCGGTGAGGCGACCGTCTGCACCGAGTCCAGCACCAGCAGCGCCGGCTTCACCTCGTCGAGGTGGCCGAGCACCGCGGAGAGGTCCGTCTCGGCGGCGAGGTAGAGGTCGTCGTTGAGCGCGTGGATGCGGTCGGCCCGCATGCGGACCTGGCTCGCCGACTCCTCACCGGTGACGTAGAGGGTGCGCAGCTCGGGGCCGGCCGCCTTGGCGGCCACGTCCAGCAGCAACGTGGACTTGCCGACGCCCGGCTCACCGGCCAGCAGCACGACCGCGCCGGGCACCAGGCCGCCGCCGAGCACGCGGTCCAGCTCCGGTACGCCCGTCGAACGGGCCGTGGCCTGGGCGCCGCTCACCTCCGCGATCGGCAGCGCGGGCGCGGACACTCGGCCGGGAGCGGTGGTGCGGACCCGTGACGCCCCGCCGGCCTCCTCCACCGTTCCCCAGGCGTGGCACTCGGGGCAGCGGCCGAGCCACTTGGCGGTGGTGTAGCCGCACTCGGAGCAGCGGTACGAGGGGCGGTCCTTGGCGGACGTCTTGCGGGCAGCGGCCATGCGCCTCACCGTAACCGGGGGGTCGGACACCGCCGCCCCTGGCCGCCGGGGGCCCGGGGGGTCACCCCCGGGCAGCCGTGGATCGGACCCGCCATCCCCCGGCCGCTGGGGGCGCGCACTGGCCGACACGAGCGGGAGCGGTGCGGCCTGCG
>NZ_BAAHCA010000556.1:0-3297 GCF_054776295.1 Streptomyces sparsus | reverse complement strand
ACGCCGCGCTGCGGGCCCGCAGGGCAGGCGCGGTCGGAACTCAGCCGCGGTGCAGGCTGCGCTCGATGCCGCGCATGATCTCGTCCAGCGGGGTGTCCGTCCTGGCCACCGTGACCAGGACCTCACCGTGCGCGGAGGTCCGGGCGGCACTCGCCGTACGAGCGGCCGGACCGTCGGTGCGGCTCGCGCCGAAGCCGGTGCCGAACGTCTGCCGGACGATCGCGAAGGCCCGGTCGAGCTGCGCCTCCACGTCGCCCACCGCGCCGCTGCGCAGCCAGCGCCGCAGTACGTGGTTGTGCGCGGTGACCACCGCGGACGCCGCGACCTCGGCCAGCAGCGGGTCGTCGTCACCGTCGTGGTGCGCCGCCTCGTCGAAGTGGCCCAGCAGGTACCGGGTGAACAGCCGCTCGTAGCGCGCCACCGAGGCGATCTCCCGCTCGCGCAGCGCCGGCACCTCACGGGTCAGGCGGTAGCGCTCGACGCTGACCGCCGGGGAGGCCGCGTACATGCGCATGACCTCCTTGATGCCCTGGCACACCGTGTCGAGCGGGTTCTCGTGCGCCGGCGCGGCGTCCAGCACCGCCCGGGCCCGCTCCAGGGTGTCGTCGTGGTCCGGGAAGATCGCCTCCTCCTTGGACCGGAAGTGCCGGAAGAAGGTGCGCCGTGCGACACCCGCCGCCGCCGCGATCTCGTCGACCGTCGTCTCCTCGTACCCCTTGGTGGCGAAGAGCTCCATGGCGGCCGCGGCCAGTTCCCGGCGCAACTTCAGACGTTGGGACGACGCGGCGGTACGGGCGGGCTTGGCGGGCTGCGTCATGCGGGGAACGTTACACGGGGGCGTGTGCCCGGCAGGCGGGCCGCCCGTCCCCGGTTCCAGCAGCCCGCCCCACCCCTGCGCCGCGCTCACCGCCGGGCGTACTCGCGGAAGCCGCGTCCCGTCTTCCGGCCCAGGCAGCCCGCCGCCACCAGGTGCTCCAGCAGCGGCGCCGGGGCCAGCCCCGGCTCGCGGAACTCGTGGTGCAGCACCTTCTGGATGGCCAGCGACACGTCCAGTCCCACCACGTCGAGCAGCTCGAACGGACCCATCGGGTATCCGCCGCCGAGCTTCATCGCGGCGTCGATGTCGTCCAGCGAGGCGTAGTGCTCCTCGACCATGCGCACCGCGTTGTTCAGGTACGGGAACAGCAGGGCGTTGACGATGAAGCCCGCCCGGTCGCCGCAGTCCACCGCGTGCTTGCGGATCCGCCCGCAGACCTCCCGCACGGTGGCGTGCACGTCGTCGCCGGTCAGCACCGTGCGCACCACCTCGACCAGCTTCATGGCCGGTGCCGGGTTGAAGAAGTGCATGCCGACCACGTCCTGCGGGCGGCCGGTGGCCCGGGCGCACGCCACCACCGGCAGCGAGGAGGTGGTGGTCGCCAGCACCGCGCCCGGCTTGCAGATCCGGTCCAGGGAGGCGAACAGCTGCTGCTTGACCTCCAGGTCCTCGGCGACGGCCTCCAGTGCCAGGTCCACGTCGGCCATCGCCTCCAGCGAGCCGGCCGGGGTGATCCGCTCCAGCACCGCCTCCCGGTCGGCCTCGCTCATCCGGCCCTTCTGCACCGACCTGGCCAGTGAGCCGCCCACCCGGTCCTTCGCCTTCGCCGCCTTCTCCTCGCCGCGCGCGACCAGCACGACCGCGTACCCGGCCTTGGCGAAGACCTCGGCGATGCCGCTGGCCATGGTGCCCGACCCGGCCACCCCGACCCGCTCCACGGGCCGGGCGGCGGCCGTCCGCGCGTCCGGGTCCGGGGTGAGGGCGTCCGCCACCACCTCGGCACTGCCCGGCTCGGCGTAGCTGTAGAAGCCGCGCCCCGACTTGCGGCCGGTCAGACCGGCCCGGCTGAGCTGGCCCAGGATCGGCGCCGGCGCGTGCAGCCGGTCGCGGGACTCGGCGTACATGGCCTCCAGCACCGTCCGGGCGGTGTCCACGCCGATCAGGTCCAGCAGTGCCAGCGGGCCCATCGGCAGGCCGCAGCCCAGCTGCATCGCCGCGTCGATGTCCTCCCGGCTGGCGTACCGGGCCTCGTACATGGCGGCTGCCTGGTTCAGGTAGCCGAACAGCAGACCGTCGGCGACGAACCCGGGCCGGTCGCCCACCGCGATCGGCACCTTGCCCAGGTCCTCGGCCAGCGCCGTCACCGCGTCGACCGCCTCCGGGGCGGTCAGCACCGAGGAGACCACCTCGACCAGCTTCATGGCAGGGGCCGGGTTGAAGAAGTGCATGCCGAGCACCCGCTCGGGGTGCGCGGAGTCGGCCGCGAGCCGAGTGACGGACAGCGCGTTCGTGCCGGTGGCCACGACCGCCGTCGGCTTGACCACGTCGTCGAGCGCGCGCAGCACCCGCTGCTTGGTCGGGTAGTCCTCCGGCACGACCTCGATCACCAGGTCCGCCTCGGCGGCGGCCTGGAGGTCGGTGAAGGTGCGGAACCGGGCCAGCACGTCGCGGCGCTCCTGCTCGGTGAGGCGCTCCCGGGCCACGGCACGGGCGGTGGAGCTCTCCAGGGCGGCGACGGCCTGCTGGGCCGCCGTCTCGCTGAGGTCGATGCCGATCACCTCGCGGCCGGCACGTGCCAGGACCTCGGCGATGCCGGTGCCCATCGTGCCGAGGCCGACGACGGCGACTGTGGTGAGGGAGGGACGGTCCATCACGGGACTCCTGAGGTGACGACTGCCGAATGAGGGTGTGCCCCGCGTCGCCGTGCCGCGTCGCCGAAGGAGGCGGAAACAGGCAGGGCAGGAGGGCGGGAGGAAGCCGGGCCGGCCCTGTCCCGGGGCCGGTGCCGTACGGATGTGCTCGCTGAACCGACTGACACTCTCGGCGGCTGCGTCACCAGGCCGCCTGAGCGGGGGTGCCGCTCTGATGAGCAGGCTAACCCGTGGGTAACAAGAACGCCAGAGGGCGGGCAGGAGACGATGTGTGGCACGGGCCACTCGACCGGGGGCGGGACATGGGCTACATGAGCGGTATGGACGACGACGCGCACGTGCGACTGGACATGCTGGCCCGCCGGTTACCCGGACCCGGCGACCGCGCCGAAGCCGACCGGCTGCACGCGTTGGCGCGGGCCGCCGACGGCGGCGGGGCGGAGGCCCGCGAGCAACTGGCGGCCGTGCTCGCCGAACCCGGACGGCCGCTCTGGGCACGGCAGTTCGTCTCCTACGCCCTCGCCTGCCTGGGTGACCGGCGCGCCTTCGAGACGCTGGTCTTCCTGCTGAACTACCGCGACCCGGCCTGCGGAGCCCTCGCCGCCGAGG